>CAUJKL010000638.1 GCA_963204995.1 Planctomycetota bacterium
CGCGTACCGGTATTCCTCAATGTCGATCGTGTGCCTGACAACCATCCGAGATCGCCAGCTAGTGGCAACTTCTCACCGAGAAAGAGTGTACTCGAAAGCCCATCCGAAACGTCGAGTCGCCGCACTCGGCTATCCAAAAAGAACACACCATGATTGTCCACATTGATCGGAGTCTCGACGTCATGATGAACGGCCGCGTACTCGCTGAGTAAATAAGGCGATGCCGAAGAGGGACACTTGAAGAGACTTGGAACGTTACGACTTCGAAGCCGACCATTGTTCCTATGATAGACGCTCACCGATCGGTCGATATACCGATACACGTTTTGCAACTCCAAATGAGGCAAAAGTTGCTCGATCCAGTTGTGATGATAGCCCTGCGGCAGGTTTGCAATTGGTCCCCGAGCATCGACTGTCCCTGGCGGATACGCCTTGATCGCATCTTCGTAATTCTGCACGGCGATGATTAGCTGAATAAGGTGGTTCGCACAACTAGCGCGCCTTGCCGCTTCACGCGTCGATTGAACGCCGGGAAGAAGCAATGCGACAAGAATGCCGATGATCGAGATCACGGCAAGCATTTCGGTGAGTGTAAAGCCTGGTGGCACGTGTCGCTTCATGACTCATCCGCCGATTGAGCAAGTTCCACGACGAGCGAGCGCTGCTCCAGCATGCCGGTGATCGGATCGTTGGGGAAACGAGCTTCGACGATGATCGTCCGCCGGCTGGGTTCATTCTCCATTGGTTCGACGCGAATTACGGCTTGTCCGGACGTTCCGACCTCACGGGAGATTTCGACTTGCCAAGTCTCACCAACGTAGTCGGTATTGCTCGCGAGTTGCATCCGTGCTCGTTGCACCGCCGACTCGGCCAACCAAAAGGCTTGTACGCGTGTGGGCTCAGCAGTCGCCAGCCGGTGCTGCACGACCAGCCCGCGTACGATGGTCGCGCTGATCAGCATGACGACGAGCAGCGCGACAAGTACCGCAATGAGAACCACACCTGCGTGGCGAGCGCGGACGGGAGTCTTCTTCGGACAAGACTTGTCCCATCGTGAAAAGCTCCGGCCGAAAACGACTCCTGACCCCTTTCTTGATCGCTTCATCTGGCACCTCCGGCGTTCAGGCCGATGCTTGTTTCGATCCGGTACTCGCGCGGACGCGCGACGCTCGCACGCAAGGCGGGCGACACGAACGAGGTGGTGAGTGTGAGGAAAGCAGGCTGCTCGGCAGAAAGAGCCCAGTCCGTCGTGGTTCCTTCCAAAAGATAGAACACTTCGCGATGCACCTCTCGCTCGCCATGCGTTTCCCTGCGAATAATCCGTCGCGCTTCTGTCACATAGCTGATGTTCGCATTCGGCAGCAGCAGCCGGACTGTGGTCGTCGCGTCTTCGCGCGTGATCTCCGCCGAGTTGGCGAGATGTGCATCGGCACGCAACTGTACGGCCAGCCGAGTTGTCGTGTTTGCGTCGATCAGTTCGTCCTGCAAATCGCTTTGAGCGCGAAACAAGGTGCCAATGGCCATTGCGGCCGTTGCCAGCAAGAACACAAAGATCGTAATGACAATCAGCATCTCGATGAGCGTAAAGCCGCGATGCGACGCGATGCTGTGTGCGGGTCGCGCGCTGTGCGCGGGGCTCTGACCCCGCACTTGTTCCCGACCGAAGGTCTCCCGGCCGGGCCGAAGCGGTGCGCACTTCGGGAGACCTGCGGTCAAGCGGTTCGGCGAGGTCTGGAGACCTGCGCCGAGCGCGAGTGCGTCGTGGCGAGAACGACTCTTGGTTGATCGGAAGCGCTGTTTCATGGCGAACTATTCAACGGCCTTTGTTTGGTGTTTCCAAGCGACGAGACGAACGGGCTCGACGCGACGATGGGCATGGTCGCGCCAAGATAAGGCGATCTCGATTTGCTTGGTGGGGAGTGTGGCGTCTAACTCCGCAACGGAGATCGAAATCTGCGGGTCGTCGAGTGCCACTGCGGAAAGATCCGATGTATTTCGACCAGCGATCGCTTCCGTAGTCAGCTCGTCCCACGGCAAAACGATCACGCGTTCCATGACGTTGGACACTTCCTGCGTTGCCAGCCGGGTTTGAGCGACCTCGCGCCGCTGCTTCGCAATGACGGCGACCAACTGAGCGACAGCCATCATCACGATCACCGCCAACGCAATTCCGATCGCCGTTTCGATAAACATCGAGCCGCGATGTCGGGTCGTACATCGATGTGTACGACGGCCCTCCGAGGCCGTCGATCCCGCACGAGCTCTGCGGCCCGAAGGGTCGGCACATCCCTGGCCGGGGTCGTCAGGCCCCGGTTGAAGTGCAGATAGGAGATTAAACCCCGGAGGGGTGACACAGTACCGACCGCTTCTCGCTGTGTCGACCCTTCGGGCCTTACTTCGTCTTTGTGCCTTTTCCGGGGCTTTACAGCCCCGGCAAGGGATGTACCGACCCTCCGGGCCGAGGAACAAACTAGCAACATTCCCATTCCGAAGCTTGACAGCGCCGGGAGAGGTTATGTCAGCCCGATTCGGTTTGTGTTTCACGCAGTCCATACAAACCCCATCAAGACAACCCTTGAATCAACGACACCAGCGGCATGAACAGACTGATCACCACAAAGCCGATGAACAGTCCGAAGAAGAACAACACCGCTGGAAACAATACGTTCAATGCCAGACGCAAGCGATAGGCCAAGCGACGAATGCTGCTATCAGCCATCTCTTCCAAGGCCCATTCCAGGTTACCCGATCGCTCGGCGGCAGTCAGGATCGCCACGTCCGACGGACACAGCAGCTTGGCCTGACGCAAGGCGTGGCACCAGTGTTCGCCGTTGTTCAACGCGTGGCCAGCTCGCAGAAGTCGCTTGCGGACGCTGGTCTTCGGATACAGTTTGGTCAGCATCCATATCATCTCCGTCAACGGACGCCGCTGGTTGATCGAGAGGGCCAGGCAACGCATGACCAAGGCTCCATCCAGTCGCAACACGAACCAATTGATGAACGGCAGATTGCGAGGCAACCAACCGATGTAATGTAGCGTCGCTACCACCAAGAACAGCAGCAGCAAACCCGCGAATGGGAAGAAGAGAAACCAAAAGTTGACGAAATACTCGGAACAGGCAACCAACTGCTGCGTCATCAACGGCAGTTGCAGCTCGAACTCCTCAAACATCTTGGCATAGACCGGCACGATCTTGAGCATAATGAATGTCAGAATGCCAAGCAGCACGTTGGCAACCACGCCCAAATAAAACACCTTCTCGAAGATCGAGCGCAACAACACGTCGGCGTCGTCATCGTGCTTGGCGACCTTCGCCAGAGCTGTGCCCAGATCCCCTGTCTCGATCCCGATGCGAACCGCGACGAGGGCATCAAGCGGCAAGTGGATTCGTGTATCGGCCAAGGCCAACGACAGCGGCGTGCCACCTTCCAGTAACTCGGCGAGTCGCGCGGCTCGGATGCCGAGTTCGTCGCTGCGTTCCATCGAGTAGGCACGGGCCGCTTGCTCCAGCGGAATGCCGCGTTCGGCGGCAGCAGCCAGACACCACAACAGCGTGCGATTCTCGGCACCTCGATACCTGCCAACCGCCATCAGGACGATGGCCAGAATTACAACCCAAGCGAAAGGTCCAGCAAAGATGAAGCCTTGCATGGCCGTGCCGAGAACACCGGCCAGGATCAAGATCCAGCCCGCCATAGTCAAGATCAACCGGATCGAGTCGTCTGCCACCGCACCACGACTTCGATACGCGAGCCGCACCGACCAGAGGACGGCTACTCCGATCCAAATCAGCACGAACAGGTGAATTGATCCGAATACATTCATCGTCGTATCAACTCAGCCCCTGGATAAGGCTGACCATGGGCATGAACAGCGCGATGATGATGAAGCCCACCATCAGCCCGACCAAAATGAAGACGACCGGCGGGGCAATCGACCGCAACAGCAGCGTTCTCATTTGCACTCGCAACAACAGCATGTCGGTGATGGCTCGCAGGGCTTCCGGCAATTTTCCCGTTCGCTCACCCCAACGGACAAACGGCGTAATACTGGCCGGCAACCGATTCGACTCGGCCAACAACTCTGACAGAGACCTGCCATTCTCGACGCCTCTTGCACACAATGCCGCCACCGCTCGGACTTCTGGGTCGCGGACTCCGTCACGAGCCAGCAGCAGCGCATCTGGCAGCGGAATATCGTACTCCAGCATGGTTGCCAGCAACCGCGAGAAAGCAGCTGTCCCGCTCCAATGCCAGATCGGACCGATCAGCGGCATCGTCGTGGTAAAGCGGTGTGTCATCGGCGTCCCGATGCCCAGCGACGCAAGTACCGTCAACACGACGAACAAAGTGCCCACCGTCGCGGTGATCCACAAGCCTGGCCCGTGGCCAAACCACTGTATCCCATCGCTGACGCGAATGACGGCTATCGTCGCCGCTGGGAGTTCCAGCTCGAACTCCTTGAACATCTGTGCGAACTGCGGCACGATGAAGATCGGCAGGAAAGCCAAGATGAACAACGTCATGCCCATCACGATCAGTGGATAGGCAATCGCGCCGAGGACCTTGCCCCAGACCTCGCGAGTCGCCCGATGATGCTCGACCAAGTCGTCCAGCGCGACGCCCATGCGCTGCGTTCGCGAAGCGGCAGCGACCAGTCCCCGCACGTGCGGAGGCAGGAATTTTCCACGCTCGCCCATGACACTGTCGAGTGCATATCCTTGCTCAACATCACCGGCGATTTGTCGCAGGGCGCGGGCCACGCGCGAGCTGACAGACTCATCGGCTGCGGCTCGCAAACCTTCGACTAACGGGAGCTCCGAGTGACTCAACTCGGCAATCGCGATCACGACCTCTTCGGCTTCTTTTTGCGAGAGCTTGGAAACCGACGCTCCGTGCCTGTCACCAGTTGGACCTAATAAGATCAGGCGCAGACCTTGTTCGCGGAGCTGCTCGCGAGCGGCGTAGTAGTTGTCCGCCGACACTTCGCCTTCGCGGCGATTGCCTTGTGCGTCTTCGACAATGTATCGGAACCGCATCATGTTATGGCAGGCTCAGCTGATAAAGCAGGTTGTAAAACGGAGCCATAACAATCAACACATAGAGCATCGCGATCGTCCCGCCGACACCGGCTGACAAGAGGATCGGCAGATAGATCGTCAACCAGTTCCCCATGTTCATGGCGCGGCGACGATACGCATCGGCCGTCTGCCGAAGACTCTTCGCCAAGTGGAAGCGTTGCGTGTCCGAGTTTATCAGCCAGCCAAGCAAGGGTGGGAAACCTTTGGGCAACGCTGCCGTTCGTTCGCCGCCACGAATCCGCTCGGCGATCGTGCCGCTGGCCTGCACAAGAATTCGATCGCCGCTGGCTTCGGCAGCGAGCACAACGGCTTCGTCCAAGGCAACCTGTTGCTCGATCATCATCGCCAGCACATCGGCAAACGTCGCCATTCGACAAACGTGCAGAATGCGAGCCACATTTGGTAAACCGCGGAGACCGCGATCGGTAATCGCTGTCGCACGACTGGAACGATACAGCCAAATGCCGCCCACCAAGACGGTAACGATCCAGAACCCAACAATCACTTCAGGGCCGAGATGCGTTACGTGATCGGCCCACTTGTACCACCAAGGTCGCTCAATCTGCAACCACTCGTAAATGCGGGCTACGACCGGCGCGGTGTAAAGTGCCGTGAAGAGAAACATGAAGCTCGCCACCATCAGCACCACGATCGGATACACCAACGACACGATCATCACGCGTCGCACGTCCGCCGCGCGACGGGCTGCGTTCGAAATGCCTTCGAGTGCCGACGAGAGCTTTCCCGATCGAAGTCCCGCCGCCACTACCGCGCGATACACGCGTGGAAAGTCCGCTCCTGATTCGTCGAGCGTATCCGCCAGGCTTCCGCCCGCCTCTAACTTTCGCCCCAGCGATGCCGCCAAGGTGCCAAGCCGTCCGGGCAAATCCGTGCCGAGCGCGAGTAGCCCCTTTTCCAGTGGCACGCCCGCTCGCACCAACGCAATCATCTCGTCATTCAACGCGACAAGTTCGTCGAGCGTAATACTGCGAGTCGCCGGAACAGCCACAACGAAAACTCCAAGACGGGAGCGAGATGCTAGTTTACGGCAGTCATTCTATCGGCTCAGCAGCAAAACTCCATCAGGCGAGCAATACCGCACCCCGGCGTCGGCAATCATCCCCGCGCCATTGAGCGTCAACTGACCGTCGGCCA
>CAUJKL010000639.1 GCA_963204995.1 Planctomycetota bacterium
AGGGGGAACGAGCTCTTCGACGAAGTACGTTCCCACAGTGATCGAGTCGAAGCGATACGCACCCACCAAATCTGTCGTGTCCGTGCCGACGAACACATCGTCTCCGCTGACACCGCCGGCACTCTCGAACGTGCCGTTGCCGCCGTCACGGTACAGGTTCACGACAGCACCAGAGACGAAGACATCATCTCCTGTCAATCCATTGTCCGTTTGATCGCTGAACACGGTTCCGGCAATCGAAGCCAAATCGGTTGCGAGTACGCGCCGCGTCTCAAGCGGCTCGAAGAACATCCGCCGACGCGACCTGGAACGGGGCGAATGTTGCGTGGACTTCGATGCGATCAAACGCTTTACGTGAGCGAAAAGTTTCATGGCGGAACCTGTCAATAATGAAACACAACGACAATTCGTCTTGTGCGCGGGTGTCGAGATTTGCCGGACGCGATTTGCGCACTAGCTGAAGTATCGGCGAGCCATCGCGCAGGGAGCGGTGCAATTGCTACTGCCGCTACGGGCTGCCGATGCTAACAACGTTCCGTAAACCGCCTAAGTTGAGAGCCGTGCTACCAGACGTACGTGAGGCCAAAGCTCATCCCTTGAGCCCAAAAGCTGTTCTCTTTGAACGAGAACTCGGGGCGGAGTGGTCCGGAGAATGGAACAACTTCGGGAGCCAACAAGTTTGGGTTGACGGTCCGATCGATCTGTTCGCCAGGACGCACGACGCGATCCCAATAGATCAGCGTATAGCCGAAGTTCGCCTGCCAACGAGGCGTCAATTGATAGCCCAGCGTAACGCCAAGCTCCGGAATGAGTGCGAATCGGTCGCGTGAGTAATTACCGATATTGGTGCGCTGTGCAAGCAGCCCACCGGTAAATGTCTGAGGACCGGTGCCGTCGTCGATGATCGTACTGCCGTTGATGCTGACCATCTCGCGGACATTGCCGAACGCGACTTTGAACAGCGCATCCAGCGTCCAACGACGATAGCTTTCTGTTCGCGACAAACCGATTTCGCCGCCGTGGAATTGGTTCTGCGTCACGAAGCTGTCGTTGATGTCGAAGGTGCCCGGATCGTTCACGAGTTGCGAGGTCAATTGCTCGCGCATCTGCACGCTCTCGTCGAGCCGCAGGAATCGATAGCCGAGCAACAGGTCAAGTCTGGACTCTGACCGTTCGATCGAACACAGATCGATGGGAGCTCCCGATTGGCACAGATTCCAAAGCAGGCGGGCACCCGCTGACTGCAGCGATCCTTGAGCATTCGCAGTAAATGTCCCCGAGACAACGTCAGGAAATGCAACCAGCTCGGAGTCTTCGGCATTCGACAAGGCATTGAAAAACGGGCGCGCGATAATCGGAGTGCCCGTCGAACTTGCGGCGAAACTTTGGTTGATATCTCCCAAGGCGAAGTATTCGCCCTCGACGCCGATACGCCGACAATCGCCCAGCCATTTTCCAAAACGAATTCGCCCCCCGGAGCGGACGTTGGTCAACAGATCACCTCCAAACAGCGTCGTGCCACCTTGATCGAGTACGCCAGCTGCTGGTTGGGTCGTACCGATCAGACTAGTCGAGGCAAGTGGCGGAGTGCGGAGCCCATCGGTCCACCACATGAGGTACTCGCCGCGCACCCACCAGCGGTTGCTCGGTCCTCCCATGTAGACGAGATCATCGCCTGGCGGCCCAGGCACAATGTCGTCCAGCTCCGCCTGAAAAGCCGCGAAGGAAGGAGCCGGATCATCGGCCATCTCCATGGCGAGAAATGCTGGCTCCGCAGCACTCGTCGCAGCCACGCAAAGCAACCACGCAATTGTTGTGAGGTAACGCAACCTTCTTCCCCCGGAATTAAATGCAGTCCATCCACTCTTGAAGATGGAAACGAGGAGCGATCTGACGGCGCAAGTACGCCGCACAGGATTTGATCGGCCATACAACCCGGATAATCGACAAAATCCGGATAATCGGCAGAGTCAGCCCGAATTACCGCATGGGGTGTCGCGATGGTGAGGCACAGGAGCTGCTTATGCGTCTGGCACGTTCGTGGTAGCTAGCATTGCCAGTGCGTCCTCCAAAGTAGCGGCGCTCTCGAAAGCAACATTGCCGTTGTTCTTCGAGCGGACAAGAAGCCGCTTGGCGCTAAACACTTTGTGAATGAATTCGGTCATGTTGCAAAGAATAACACGACCATGGACGTCCTTCATGGCTTGGCGAACGCCAATGAAGGCGACACAGGCCAAGCTCGTCATAAAGCTCATGTTGCGGAGATCGATGACGATTCGCTTCAATTCACGACTCTTCACGGCATGCACCAGTTCGTACCGCAGTTCCTCCGAGATTGTGAAGTCCTTGACTTGTTCAACCTCAATGGTCAGCACGAGGATGCCGTCGACCGCTTTCGCTCCGATATGTCGGTAGGGCCCTGACACTTCCGCTTCTCTTCTGGTTCCGTTCGATTTGTAAAGTCATTATCTGCTAAAGCGACCCGCCTCTTGGTCGCCGTTCGACAAAGCAGTTGCGATATTCTAGCACAGTCTAGGGGTAATGCGACCCGGTTACTTCGGTGAAATGTTTTTAACCGTTAAAAATGTCCGACCACAGCGTCCCAACTCGCTGAGCCGTGTATAGCAGGTTATTGTCTTGGCACAACTTCTGACGGAGTTGTTCGTGGAATTTTACCCATGGCTGTATTCCGGGGCCTTGATCGTAACTTTGCGAAAAACGCTAGCAGCCGCCATGGTAACCCGAAGCGTAAGCGAGGAATTAAGGCGGGAATCAGCGCCGACCTCGCTCACGCTTCGGGTTACGATCGACGCCGTATTCCGGTCCACTGGCTTCGCTTCGAGCGGGCCACTATCAAGCTGCCCTCACGGCACGCTTCGACTCTCAATGCCCAACGCCGAAACCAACTGAAGGATTGGGCTCGTCTAACGAACTGGTGGCAACCGTCGCGACAGAAGACGAAAGAGTTTTTTCCCGGCACGAGCCAAAACGACAAGCTACACTTACGAACGCTGGATACGAAATGCCATTTCAAACCGAGTGAGGCGAATCGTGGAACGAGCCCTGAGGTACTACTGCAACGCTTGCAAGAGAATCGTTCAGCATCCCAGCCGCAATCAGACCGAGACAAGTATTAGCATCGGCCTGACCGTACTAGACGACCAGAAAGGCACTGTCGCTCACCGCATCGTTCGCCACTGCGAAAACTGCGACGCCGAAGAATTCGCAACACTGGAGCTAAAAGAACAAGACTTGAACGAATTGCTCGCACAAATAAAAGCTTCTCGGTCACAAGCGGCGGCGGCTCGACAGGAGTTGGCCAGTCTGAAGCGAGCAGTATTGAAGGCAGTCGAACTGAGCCCGAAGCCCGTTCGCCATCGATACGTTCACAGCTAAAGTCCGGCGGTCTTGCAAAACGACTCCGGTCTGTGTTGAGAATCAGCCGATGTAGTGAGTTCAACTCCGCGTCGGAAGTGTTACACCGTCGGGAAGGAATTTTACTTCTCGATCATTGGGAACGGCTTCGCCCGGCGTGCAGCGTCCCTTGCTGACTTGCTCGTCCAGCAATCGGAGCAATGCCTTCACCTGTTCTGGTTCGGCATCCACAAGGTTCTTCGTCTCGCTGGGATCACTGTCGAGATTGAATAACTGCATGGGCGGCAGGCCCAGCTTCTTGGCTTTCGGCTCGCGCGGCGCGCTCCAGCCACCGCTGCCTGCGGACAAGCAGAGCTTCCAAGGCCCTTGGCGAATGGCGAACGAACCACCGATGGAATGACTAATCAACGTGTCGCGACCGGATGCGTCATCGCCATTGAACACGGGCAGCAAACTAAAACCGTCTTCACCGCCCAGCGATTGACGCGGTTGACCGGTAATGGCTTCCAGTGTGGAGTAAATGTCAGTCAAGCAGGCCAAGGCCTTGGTCTTCCGCCCGGCTTCAATGTGCCCCGGCCAGCGTGCGATGAAGGGCACGCGGTGCCCGCCCTCGTAGATGTCGGCTTTGTGACCGCGATAGCCGGCGCTCGGGTCATGGCCATGCTGTTTCAGTAGTTCAAAATTGCCTTCCGGCGAGCAGCCGTTGTCGCTCGTGAAAATTACCAACGTGTTCTCGTCGAGCCCCGCTTCTTTCAGCGTCGCCAACAGTTCCCCCATGTGATGATCGACTTGCATCACGAAGTCTGCGTAAGGATTCAGCCCGCTCGCATCTTTGAAGGGCGGGACCGGAACGATCGGCGTGTGAGGAGCCGGCAACGGCAAGTACAAGAAAAAGGGCTTGCCTGCTTTGGCATCGTCAGCGCGAGCCTTGACATGTGCCATCGATTTGTCGAACAAATGCGGCAGCACTTCATCGATGTGAAAGTCGGAACCGATCGGGCCTTTACGATACCAACCATAGCGGTCCTGCTGTTTGGTCACGCCTTCTTCGCGATCCGGCTGTGCCGTAACTCGCCCGGTGTCGACCCACACGTAGGGCGGCATGTCGAGCGAACCGCAGTGACCGTAGTACTGATCGAAGCCGTTGATATCGGGACCATTTTTCACCGGTTGCGTGAAGTCGATGTCCTTGCCAGTCTTATGCCAGTCCCAACCCAAGTGCCACTTGCCGATCATGGCCGTGTGATAACCGGCCCCACGCATGAGATGTCCTAGCGTTGGTCGATCCGCCGGAATCAAGTGCTCGCTCGTGCCACTCAACACACCGCTGGCGAGCCTCGAGCGCCAGTTGTAACGCCCGGTAAGCAGCCCATAACGAGTCGGCGTGCAAACGGAACTCGGCGTGTGAGCGTCGAGAAACGTCAGCCCTTCACTCGCCATCTTCTGTAGATGTGGTGTCCGAATCTTGCCGTCCGGATTCGTCGGCGAGACATCGCCGATTCCCAGGTCATCGGCCA
>CAUJKL010000640.1 GCA_963204995.1 Planctomycetota bacterium
TTTTTCACCCGTGCAGTCTGAGTGTCACGGCTGCCAAGGTTCGGGGCCACCATTCTTCGCACGCAGGAATTTAGCGTCGACTTCTTTGTACCAAGCGTGCAAGTCTTGACGCATGTGAGCGACACGGTCGGGCATCATCGCTGCCAAGTCATTTCGTTCGCCGATGTCGTCGGCCAGATTGTACAAGTGAACTCTTCCGTCCTCGAATCGTTCGAGCAGTTTGTAATCACCCTCTCGAATCGCACCGCCGGGAAACCCGCCCTGGTTCGCATAGTGCGGATAGTGCCAGTAGATCGCGTCTCGTTTGATGCTCCCGTTCTGTTTCAGTAGTGGAACCAGGCTGACTCCGTCTTTGTTTTGTTCGGGCATAGCGGGCAGCGCGGCCATCTCCAACATGGTCGGGTAAAAATCCGTACTCACGACTGGCACATCGCAGGTGCTGCCTGGCTTGGCAGCACCCGGCCACTTGATCAGGAACGGTTCGCGAATCCCGCCTTCATACAGCCAGCCCTTGCCACCGCGCAGCGGCAAGTTGGATGTCGGAGATCCTTCGGAAGTCGAAAGGCCGCCGTTGTCGGACATGAAGCACACCACGGTATTGTCGTCCAGTCCCAACTCCTTCAGCTTATCAAGCACTTTGCCGACGGCTTGATCCATGGCCTCGACCATGGCCGCGTAGACCGCGTGTCTTTGCAGGATGCGGACCTGGCGATCCTTCTCGTTCGGCAGATTCTGTTCTTCGGGAGCAAACTCTGTCTGGCCGTTCAAACCTAATCGCTCGGCCTTGGCCTTGTACTTCTCGACGAGATCAGGCCGTCCGATCAATGGCGTATGCACCGAGTAAAACGCCAGATAGGCGAAGAAGGGTTGGTCCTTGTGTGCTTCGATAAAATTGTTTGTCTCGGTCGCCAAACGATCCGGCAAATGCTCCCCTTCGGGACCGTCTGACAGTCGCGGGTTACCATAGGGCGAGAAATACTTCTTACCGCCATAGGGTCCCCCGCGTTCCCAGCCGCCTCGATTGAAATCAAAGCCTTGCTTCTCGGGCCAGAATTCTTCCGTGGGACCTAAGTGCCATTTGCCGGCGAACTGTGTTGCGTAGCCGTGTTCCTTTAACGCCTCGGCGATCGTCACTTCTTCCAGCGGCATGCGGTCGTTCAGGATCGCCGGCTTGAAACGACCTTCGCGAGTGCCCGAAAAGAAGTTCGTCGCGGCGACGCGCGTCGGATACTTGCCCGTCATGATGCTGTATCGCGTCGGGCTGCACACTGGATTCGCGGCATAACCGTTCGTGAACCGCATCCCTTCCGACGCGAGTCGATCGACATTCGGAGTCTCGTAAAAGGTGTTCGCGTTGTTCGCGCCGATGTCCATGTAGCCGAGATCGTCCACCAAGAAGAAGACAAAGTTCGGCTGCTTGGCGTGCAAGTGGTTTGAAGTGAGAAACAAGAGTGCGAACGCGAGTAGGGTTGGCTTTATGTTGAGCATGTTGGCCTTCTTTAGGGATTCGTCGTTGACGTTGCCATGGGGAGAGAATCGCGAAGTTACAAGCCGCGATCTATTTCTTCTTCGTTTTCTTTTTAGGCGCTGATGCGTTCGCTTTCGACGCCTGCTGTTCCGCCGTCAGCGCGGGCTGTACTGAATCACCGCTGGCAACGTCCGTTCTCCAGGCTTCTAATTGAGCGAGCATCGTTTTGACTCGGTCTGGTTCGACGTCCGCGAGGTTGTTCTGCTCGCCGACATCGCGGCTCAAGTCATACAGCCCGATATCATCTCCACCCTTGCCATCAACCATCAACTTCCAGGAGCCGTCGCGAATTGCCTTGCCGTTCCACACCAGCTGCCGATCTCCGAGTGCTCTCTCGTCAAGCATTACCGGAAGCAAGTTCACACCATCGAGTTTGCGGTTGTCCGGAGCGACGACCCCTGCCGCTGCCAGCAGTGTTGGCATCACATCCAGTGAAATTGTCAGGTCATCGCGAACGCCGCCCGGCTTGATCTTGCTCGTCCAGCGAGCGATACAAGGAACCCGATGTCCGCCTTCCCAGTTGCTTCCCTTGGCTCCACGCAGCGGGCCATTGTCTCCGTTGTTGTTCGCTCCGTTATCGGAGAAGAACAGAATCAGCGTATTCTCGGCCAGCCCTAATCGCTCGATCGTCTCGACCACCTGGCCGACGCCACGATCCATCTCCTGTACCATTTCGCGATAGGCGTTTTTGATGTCCTTCCGTTCGCCTCGCAAGTCGAAAGCGCCGTCAACGGATCGTATCGCCGGGTCGTTCGGCCCTTGATACGGATAATGCGGAGCTTCGTGCGGCAAGTACAGGCAGAACGGCTTGCTCTTATTTGCTTCGATGAACTCGATCGCGTGCTTGGTGATGAGATGCGTCGTGTAACCTTCCTCGACCGCAAGTTGATCCTGATGCCACCAATCGTAGGTTCCGGCCTGATCGACATGCGACACGAAATCAACGTTCCCGCTGACATAGCCACGGAACAGATCGAAGCCGTGATGGATCGGATTGTACTGCGGGTAATAACCCAGATGCCACTTACCGAAGATCGCAGTCGAGTATCCGGCATCGCGCAAGAGTTCGGCAAAGGTAACTTCGCTGGTTTGCAGGCCGTGATAATGAACCGCACTTGTTGGGTCGGCCACAACAACACTAGGGATGCCGGCTCGCTGCTGATAACGCCCCGTCATTAAGCCAGCTCGCGTCGGACTACAGACATTGCCGCTGGAATGAAAGTCGGTGAACTTCATCCCTTGTGCAGCAAGCTTGTCGAGATGGGGAGTTTCGATCCATCCGCCGTAGCTGCTCAAATCGCCATAGCCTAAGTCGTCCGCAAGTATTAGCACGAGATTGGGTACACCCTGAGGATCGGGTTCTGCTGCGTAAATGCAAGTGTCTGTCGACACTTCTACCAGGAGCACCGTAAGGATGCAGGTAGCAATTGTGTGTCGTAAATGGCGGTATAGCACGGGTGGCCTGCCATTGATC
>CAUJKL010000641.1 GCA_963204995.1 Planctomycetota bacterium
GGGCGAGTGGGATGCTGGCGTGAAAGTTGTCGAGGGTGCCATGCAAGCCGATGTAGTTGGCCGAGGCCTTGACTCCAACCAACTCCAACAGTCCTGACAATTTGACCGCGTCGCCTTGACGCTTGGGATCGAATCGGCTGACATCGATGATTTGTTGCGAATCGTCAAGAAGGGCCAGATCATCAAACGTTAAATCGCGAGTCGTTTCGACCTCGCCGTCAATCCGTAACAGGTTGTTGTTGCTCATAGACTCGTTCTCTTAGGTCGGCAATCGAGTAATCTGCTCTTGGAATCGGGCCAGTGCCCCGAGTCGGAGAGTCAGCAAGATACCAGAGTGGCTGCGTTCCGCCAACGAAAATCCCGCGCTCGTTTTGTCACCAACTCCATCAACTGATACACTCGACTTGTGTTTCATCCAACATTATTGTCTGAATTCTGGAGGTTGAAAACCCAATGGATCTTCAGCACCACACGCTACAGAGGCCCGCCGCCAAAGCAATTCTTGTCCTGATCCTTGTCGCGACGTTGAGCGGGCAAGGTGCGTTCGGCCAAAACATTCAAACGTTGCCCAATCGTGTGCGAGCACCAGCGTTGGACGGTGGCAGTGATTGGATTAACACCTCGGGTCCGCTCGATCTCGGGCAGCTGCGCGGCAAGTTTGTGTTGCTCGACTTTTGGACCTATTGTTGCATCAACTGCATGCACATTTTGCCTGAATTGAAAAAGCTCGAACAGAAATATGCCAACGAACTCGTTGTGATCGGCGTGCATTCCGGAAAGTTTTTCTCGGAAGGCGATTCGAAAAACATCCACGACGCTGTGTTGCGATATGGGATTGAGCATCCTGTTGTCAATGACGCACAACGAATTCTGTGGACGAAGTACCAAGTCAGCGTCTGGCCATCGTTCCGCATCATTGATCCAGAGGGGTTCGTCATCGCGACACACAGTGGCGAGACAACCTTTGAAGCGCTCGACGCGTTTTTTTCGCGTGCCGTGCTGTCTTATCGACGGAAACGAGTACTCGACGAGACGCCGTTGCGGTTTGAGCTCGAACGCTACTCGGAAGCCCCCACGCCGTTGCGATTTCCTGGGAAAGTTTACGCGGACGAAGCGTCCGACCGACTTTTCATTTCCGATAGCAGTCACAACCGAATTGTTGTCACACGGCTGGATGGTACGTTGGTGGACGTCATTGGCTCGGGCGGAATGGGCCGTCAAGACGGCGGTTATCAAGCAGCCACCTTTGACCATCCACAAGCAGTGGTGCTACATCAAGGCCATCTCTACGTTGCCGATACGGAAAATCACTCGATTCGCAAGATTGACTTGGTGAACAAACAAGTCACGACGATTGCGGGGACGGGAAAAATGTCAAGCGAGTTTGTTGTGCGATCCGCCGGACGACCAACGAGCACATCGCTTTCCAGTCCGTGGGCTTTGTGCTTCCACGAAGACGAACTGTACATCGCCATGGCAGGAAAGCATCAAATCTGGAAAATGACGTTCGACCCGCCGAAGATTTTCCCCTACGCGGGCAATTGCGAGGAAGATATTATCGATGGACCGCTGCTTCCACGCGCTGCCTACCAAAAAGGCTTCGCTGCGTTCGCCCAACCCAGTGGCTTGACGTCCGACGGACAATGGTTGTTTGTCGCGGATAGCGAAGGAAGTTCGATTCGGGCCGTTCCCTTCCTACCGAACGACCGGGTCCGCACGGTAATTGGCACGGCTGCGCTGCCCGATAATCGATTGTTCACCTTTGGCGATCGCGAAGGTAGGCTCGCACCCGGAATGTTGCAGCATCCGCTCGGAGTGGCCTATGACAACAAACGCATTTATGTTGCGGACACCTATAACAACAAAATCAAGGTGATCGATCTGGCAACCTCGACGCTCAAGACGATCGCTGGCGATTTCGAATCGGGGCGAACCGATCAACCGGCTCGGTTCGATGAACCCGCCGGGTTGAGCATTGCCGCGAACAAGTTATTTGTGGCGGATACCAATAACCACTTAGTCCGCGTCATCGATCTGGCAGATAACTACGCTGTCAAAACACTGGACATCAAAGGACTCGAGCCGCCCGATATCGAGGATTCGACTCCGATCGTACCACTAGCGAATTTGAAACAGACGACGTTTGCCGCAACTGAGGTGAAACCTGTCGATGGCCAACTGGGATTGTCGATCGAACTGAACCTACCCGAAGGCAACAAGCTGAACTCAGCAGCGCCGATGAGTTATCGGGTGGAAGTACTCGACGGCGATAAAATCATCTCGGCCGATGCGGTTGGAAAGTCGCAGCAGATTAGCGATTTATCGACTCGCTTTAATCTCGACATTCCGCTGGCAGCAACTCAGGGAGCTGCACGATTAAACATCATGCTGACGTTTTTTTATTGCCGGGAAGGCAGCGAAGCAGTCTGTAAAGTTGGCGATGTCAGTTGGACGGGGTTGGTAACTTTGTCTGACAAAGCACGCACCGAGCAGCTTGAACTCAAACATGTGGCTTGGTAGCGAAACTCGGTGCTTTGTCACGCGGAAAAGAACTCGGCTGGCTCCTCACGGACAAATCAACTGTCCGCCACGAAAAGAAGCGTTGTCGCACTCACGCGACAACGCCTCGCTCTGACGAACAAAAGGTTGCTCGGGGCATCCGGCCCATCAATCCATTACGAGCAACCCATACTGTTTCCACAGTTGTGGCACAGGTAACAGTTACCGTTGCGAACGGTGATCGAACCGCAATTATCGCAGCTCGGTGCATCGCTTTGGAAGCGTGCGAACTGCGAGTCGCGGCTGGCTGGCTTCGCCTTGGCGTCCACCTTCATGGCTACGCCCGCACGATCGAGTGAATCCAAATCGATGACCCGGCTGCCGGCGCTCGTGCCTTCACCGATTGAAGCGTGACCGTTTGGCGACGGTGCGACGGCCCCACCATTGCCGTCGATGGGACTCTTGGCCTCGGCCTCGCTCCCATCCTTTTCCTTACCGACCGGTGACATGCCTTTGTTGGCTTCACGATATCCAGGCAGGAACGTGATGCCAAGCCAACGGAAGATGTAATCGACCACGCTCTTCGCGATACGAATATCGGGATTCGTCGTGTGCCCCATCGGCTCGAACCGCGTGTGCGAAAACTTGTTGACCAAGACTTCCAACGGCACGCCATACTGCAGGCTCATCGAGATCGCAGTACCGAAAGCATCCATGATGCCGCCGATCGTGCTGCCTTCCTTCGCTTGGGTAATGAAGACTTCGCCAGGTCGTCCATCTTCGTACAAGCCCACCGTGAGGTAGCCTTCGTGGCCCGCCACGTTGAACTTGTGCGTCACGGACTGACGCGTGTCGGGCAATCGTTCACGACGAGGACGAGCGACTTGCTCTTCCTTGCCTTTCGCTTCACTACCTTCACTCTTGGTTGACAAAGGCTGACTGAGCTTCGAGCCATCGCGATAAATCGCCAGCGCCTTCAAGCCCAATTCCCAGCCCCAGCGATACGCCTCCGCGATATCTTCGGGCGTCGAATTCGTGGGCATGTTCACCGTCTTCGAGATCGCTCCCGACAGGAACGGTTGAGCGGCCGCCATCATCCGCACATGGGCACGCCAGGCGATGCTGCGTACACCGTTGGCCGGCTTAAACGCACAATCGAAGACCGGCAGATGCTCGTCCTTCAATCCGGGCGCACCTTCGATCGTGTCGTTTTCGTCGATGTACTTGATGATGTCCTGTACTTGCGGCTCGTCGTAACCGACGTTCTTCAAGCCCAGCGGCACCGTCTTGTTGATGATCTTCAACATCCCGCCACCGGCGAGCTGCTTGTACTTGACGAGCGCGATGTCCGGCTCGATGCCGGTCGTATCGCAATCCATCATGAAGCTGATCGTGCCGGTCGGCGCGAGAACCGTGGCTTGAGCGTTGCGGAAACCGCGCTCGCGGCCCTTTGACAACACCTCGTCCCACAATTCGCGAGCAGCGTCCTTCAAGTGTCGCGGGCCGGCGTTATTGATCTCGCTAACCGCACTGCGATGCATTTGCATGACGCGGAGGAACGGTTCGCGATTGTTCGCGTAACCCTCGAACGGACCAACTGCCGCCGCCAGTTCCGTGCTCGTCAGATTCGCCGCACCATGCAACAGGGCGGTAATCGATCCACACAGCCCGTAAGCCGCGTCCGAATCGTACGCCGCACCGCTCGACATGATCACGCTGCCAAGGTTCGAGTAACCCAGTCCCAGCGGACGGTACAAATGGCTGTTCTCAGCGATTTGTGCCGTAGGATAGCTGGCGTGGTCAACCAGAATCTCTTGAGCGATGAAGAACAAGCGGCAGGCTGCTGTGAATCGCTTCACATCGAACGAGCCTTCCGCATCGACGAATTTCATCAAGTTGATGCTGGACAAGTTACAGGCCGTGTCGTCGAGGAACATGTACTCGCTGCACGGATTGCTGGCGTTGATCCGGCCCGAATTCGGACAAGTGTGCCAGCGATTGATCGTCGTGTCGTACTGCACACCAGGATCACCGCATTGCCAAGCACACTCTGCCATGCGGTCCAACAACCACTTGGCGTCATACTCCGGACCCTGGTCAGAACCTGTGACCATACGAGTGGACCACTTGCCACCCTTTGCGGCCGTCTGCATAAACTCGTCCGTCACACGCACCGAAAGGTTAGCGTTCTGAAAGAGGATCGAGCTGTACGCTTCGCCGTTGAAGTTCGCCTCGTACTTCCCGCTGGCGATCAAGGTGTGCGCCTTCTGCTCTTCCTTCCACTTGCACTCGATGAATTCGAGAATATCCGGATGCCAGACCTTCAGCGATTGCATCTTCGCTGCACGACGCGTCTTGCCACCAGACTTCACGACGGCGGCGATTTGATCGTAGACGCGCATGAAAGACAGCGGGCCGGATGGACGACCGCCACCCGACAGTCGTTCGCGATGCGAACGGATGGTCGACAGATCGGTGCCGGTTCCCGATCCAAATTTGAACAACATCGCCTCGCTCGTCGCCAGACGCATGATGGCTTCCATGTTGTCGTCGACACTTTGGATGAAGCACGCCGAACCCTGCGGGAATTCATAAGGGTTGTCGGGCATGACGACGGTGCAGGTCTCGGGGTCCCAACGCCAGTTGCATTTGTCGCCGGAGACGCCGTATTGGTGATACAGCCCGACATTGAACCAAACCGGCGAGTTAAACGCTCCGTTTTGGTGCAAGCAGAGCCAAGTCAGATCGCGATAGAATCGCTCGGCATCGTCTGCCGACTCGAAATAGCCGTCTCCGAGCCCCCAGTCCGCGATCGTACGCGTCACTCGGTGAATGAGCTGACGAACGCTCTTCTCGCGTTCTGGCGTGCCGTTCTCGCCATAGAAATACTTGCTGACGACGACGTTCGTTGCCAACTGGCTCCAGCTTGCAGGGATTTCGCAATCCTTTTGCTCGAACAGCAGTCCGCCACTCTCATCCTTGATGTGGGCACTTCGCAACTCCCACTCGACAGTGTCGAACGGGTCGGCGACGTTTTCGGGGCAAAACAGAGATTCAACTCTGATCTTCTTCGCGTTGCTTCCGTGGGGGCCGTTAGCCAGAGAATTCGTTTCTCGCGATCCGCTCGCAGTAACCGTTGCCATCCTGTGCTCTCCTGAAGGTGTGGCCGATGGGAATCCGTAAAGACTTAATGCAGTGTACAAGTATACACAAAACTACAATCGACCGGTGTTGGTCGAGACTATGGGAGAAACACCGAATCGGTGGCTGAAACGCCGAGATACAGGTCCTCCATAACCCCATATGTTGTATCTGGCACTCGTGCTGCCACAACATTTGGCGTAGAGGGACGAGTTTACACATTTGGATTCGATCGTCAATCACTTTCGAGTTAGACGCGTTAGGTACTTCGATACCAACGAGTTGCGACTCACGCTGCGGTATCGATCCACGCTGCTTGTGAATGGCCGATGAAGATGTAACCATCAATCATTTCAGAGGTTACAGGTTTTTGAATGCTCGAAACCACGGCGCCGGAACGGAAAATCTTTTTTTTCGAAACTAATTTCTTGGCATTCCATCTCGCAAAACAAAAAGGCCACAGCAAATGTGGCCTTGGAAACTTTCACTTTGAGGTTGTGAAAAAATCGTGGGATAGGCTTCCAGCCTGTCAATTTACCCGTATTTCTGACAGGCTGGAAGCCTATCCCACCCAATAAAATCACAGCCTCTTTGAGCAAACTACATCCTACGCACCTTCGATCTTCCCGATGCGAACGCGAGTGTACATCTGACGATGACCATTCTTTCGACGGAAATTCTTACGACGACGAAACTTTTGTACGACGAGCTTCTCGCCTTGCTCAACGCCGAGCACCTCTGCGGTAACGCTAACGCCAGCAACAACGGGCGAACCCAACTTCAGTCCGCCTTCGCCGGAAACAGCGAGGATACGATCGAATTTGAGTGCGTCGCCTTTCGCAGCTTCGCGAAAATCGAGGTCAACTTCCTGGCCTTCTTCGACTTTGATCTGTTTTCCGTTATCGGAAATGATTGCATACATAATGCTGCTCACGCCTAACTAGAACGAGCCTGAATTTGGTGAATCCGCGATTTTAGTTGACAAATCCTTCATCGTCGAGGCCCATCGACGATAAGTTACATCGATCGAAGATCAACCAACCCGCCCCCATCGTCAAAATGCAGAGCCCGAGAATCGCTCCCAAAAAGAAAGGAATTATAAAGTTTCCGCTTGGAGTTGGATGACTTGCCGATTATCCTAAAGCGATAGTTCTTTTGCAGGTAACAGGTAAGGGGTGCGCTCTGGCGGGTTCTGCTCCCGGCGTAGCGCGACAAAGCCAGTTGATTTGGCGGCAAGCTGAATCATGGAACAAGAAGCAGGCAGGAGGAATTGAGAATGACTGTCCAGAAGCTTTTTTGTTGGATGATTGTTGCATCGCTCGTCGTGGTAACGGCGACGCCCATGCTTGTTATGGCCGAGCGACGAGCCAAGGCCTTGCCCATTGCGGAAAAGGTCCAAGCCGTCGGATTGTTTGAAGCAATGGACAAAGGCGACATCGAGGTTCGTTTCATCCCCAAAGATGCGACCGAAGCGAATGTTCTCATTGAGAACAAGACCGACAAACCACTGACGATCCAATTCCCCGAGGCTTTCGCGGGTGTGCCGGTGCTGGCACAGTTTGGCGGTGGCGGCGGCGGCATGGGCGGCATGGGAGGCATGGGCGGCATGGGTGGTGGCATGGGCGGCATGGGCGGTGGCGGGCAGGGAATGGGTGGTGGCATGGGAGGCATGGGAGGTGGTATGGGCGGCATGGGCGGCGGTATGGGCGGCATGGGTGGTGGCGGCGGATTCTTCAACGTGGCGCCACAAAAAGTTGCGAAGGTCAAAGTGCCATGCGTCTGTCTCGAACACGCGAAGCCTGATCCAACACCCAGAATGAAGTACCGAATTGTTCCCATCGAAACATTCACGCAGGATCCCAATGTCATCGAAGTTTGCAAGATGCTCGGGTACGGCGAGATCCCGCAAAACGCGGCGCAAGCTGCGGCTTGGAATCTAGCCAACGGGTTGAGCTGGCAAGAACTGGCAGTGAAGAATCGTGTTGAATTGAAAACGATCGGCTATGCCGAAAGGTTCTTCGCGCCGCAGGAACTGGCCTTAGCAAGTCGGATCGCCGGCGAGGCAACTCAGCGTGCTAAAGCTGCGAAGCCAGCGGCAACGAGCCCCGGCGAACTGCCTTACACAACCGGTGGCCTTCAGGCTGGCGGGCAGTAAGTCGCGTTAAATAAGTACTATCAAAGTTCACGAGACGTCGTTCGCTTGGCGAGCGACGTTTCTTTGTTTCTTGACAGGTCAGGCGGCTGCCGGTGATTGCGTGCTTGACTGTCGCGTGATTTGACGCAGTCGAGATTGCAATTCGCGACGTTCGACGCGCCACGCCGCCTCGCGTTCACGAATCTCCTGTTGCTGCCTGTCGAGTTCAACCTCGCGCGCCACCAGGCGAGCCGCCTGTTCCTCGATCACCACGTTTCGACGTTCGAGCCACTGGTTCAGCTCCGCTCGCTGCTGTTTCAATTGTTGCTGGCGATCCCCAAGCTTGTCGGCTAGTTCGCGAAGTTGTTGCTCCTTCTCTATCAATTCATCGTGCGAAATACGAAATTCGTCGGCCAACTTGGCACGCAGCGTTCCCAGCGACTGAGTCAGTTCCGCGATCGGCTTCCCTTTCGCAGCATGCTGCCAGAGTTGCTCAGCTACCATTCGCATTTCGATCGTTTCGCGATGCAACTCAAAGACCTGCTGCTTCATCGGTTCGAGCGACGCACGCCGCTGGTCCACCATCGCTTGTCGGGCCGACAATTTATCTCGCAGCTTTGCCAGTTGCCGTTCCACTTCCCGTTTGTGCTCTTCGAACAATTCTCGCTCATCATGAAGCTGCTTCGCTCGTTCTTCGAGACGCAACGACTCAGCCTCGAACGCCTCTTGCTGTTCTTTCAAGGCGTCTGCAACTTCCTGCTGAGTGCGTATGCCGTGCAACTCGCGCTGCTGACCGAGTTGTTGTTCTCGGCGTTCCAACGCTTGTTGGTGCCGTGCCAAATTCGAAAGCAATCGTCGATGTTGTTCCGTGAATTGTGCTTCGCGAAGAATCAGTTGCTGCTGAGCAGCGGTAACTCTTTGTTCGTACTTGGCGCGTTCGGACCTCAGCCGCTCGATGGCAACTCGCAGCGACTCGGCCTCTTCCGCGACTTGCATTTGTCCCGCGCACAAGCGATGTTCGCGAGCGTCCAAATCCGCTTCGCGCGCCCGAAGCTCGGCACGATGTTCGTCAAGTTCCGAATGCGCGGAAACTTCGGACAGGGAGAAGGCTCTTGTCTCCTGCTGTAACTCGGAAATCTCTTGCTTGAGTTCATGCTCCCGTTGGACGAAAACATGCTCATGTTCTGCACACCACAGTCGCGAACTTCGCACCTCGCGTTCGAGCTGAGCGATTCTCGCGTTCAGCACCGCTTCCCGATGGTCGATCTGTTGTTGCTTGGCGCGCAGATGACTTGCCAGCTGACTGGCTTGCGTCCGAATCTGCTCGCCCACGTGCGACTGGATGTCGCCGGCAACGATCAAAGCCAGCTCGCGAGGTGCCCCGGCCAACTCCAACGGTTCCTTGGACCGAATCGGGTGTGCTGCGTCGATTCGAGTTACCCGGGCTCCTGGTTCACGTGCGCCCGGTTGCGGTTCCTGTGACTGCGACACGTGACGGTCCTCCCAAATCCAACAGCTGCTAGCACGTGCATTCGACGTAATCGTTAAACTTTACCACAAGGATGATCGGACGATGCGGCACATTTCTGAAGTCAAAAGCGGCTGCGTCGTCCGAACTATAACGCTCGCCGATGGCATTGACGCCAACCGGACGACGGCCCTCTGAGGCCGTCGTGAAGCATGCGACGGCCTCGGAGGGCCGTCGTACCTGCGTTGTAAAAGTCTCATTGCAATCCGCGAGCGGTATCGTGCCACAGATAGGCGATAAGAACCCAGCGAGGTGTCACTGAACCTGACCGGTGCCATTGACGTCCGTGCTGGAGTAGAATCCAGGCCCCTGGTTCGGATTGCGCCGCGCCCCGTTTCTGCGGTTTGGCGTCGCCCGTACCTTTTTGCAACTGATCCCCGAAGGAGATGTGGTGGACGACACTACCGTGAGTAACACTTTGCCCGATAAAGACAGCACGGACGATAACTCGCAGCGGAGTCTCGAGTTAGCCTTAGCCGCCGCACGCACTGCGTCGGAGAACCGCGGTCGGAACATTGTCGTACTGGATCTGCGCGAAGTGACGCCCGTCTTCGACTTTTTTGTGATCGCCACCGGTTCCAGCCGTCGCCAACTGCATGCGATGAGCGAGGAAATCGACCATAAACTGGAGGACGATCTCGGCGACAAGCGAATGGGGATCGAAGGGTATTCCGAATCACGCTGGATTTTGCTCGATTACGGCACCGTCGTCATTCACTTGTTCGATGATGAAACTCGGGAATACTACGACATCGAAAACCTCTGGACGCAAGCCAAACGAATTGACTTGACCGGGTTGATCGAATCGACGCCCGCCGAATAGCGAAGGGGTCGAAGTCGTGAGACTTCGGCAGGACACGCTAACACACCGAAGTCTCACGATTTTAGCTACGACTCATGGATTGATGCCTCGGATGAACATTCTGCCGGAATTGAAGTCGCGGTTTCGTGTTGTCTTAAGCGGGCTGGTCGAAGACCCGACCGAGCTCTTGAGCATGATCCGCCCCGCTCAAGACGCCACGTTTGGCGACTATCAGGCCAACGTAGCGATGCCGTTAGGCAAGACGCTCGGCAAGCCGCCTCGTGAAATCGCAGCCGAGATTGTCGGCCAGTTAGACTTGAGCGACATCTGCGAACCAGCGGAGATCGCGGGGCCAGGTTTCATTAACTTGCGATTGAAAGACACTTGGCTCGTCGAGCGGCTGAATCATGCCATCGCAGACGAGCGGCTCGGCGTTACAACCGCGAGCGAACTGCGGACCTACGTCGTCGACTACTCCTCGCCGAATGTAGCGAAGCCGATGCATGTCGGTCACATTCGCTCGACCGTGATCGGTGATTCATTGTGCCGCACGTTAAGGTTTCTCGGACATCGCGTCATCAGCGATAACCACCTTGGCGACTGGGGCACACAGTTCGGCATGATTATCTACGGTTACAAGCATTTCGTAGATCAAAAGGCGTATCAAACTGCATCTGTACCCGAGTTGAGCCGCCTCTACAAGCTGGTGAATCAACTGGTTGAATATCACAACGCGAGGACGAAGCTGCCAACGCTCGAGCGCGAACTTGCCGCGCAGACCGAAGCCGTTACTGCGCTGAGAAACCAAGCTCCGGCGGGCGACAAGGCCGCTGTTAAAAAGACTAACAAAGAAATCAGCAAGCTCGAAGACAAAGTTGCCGAAGCTCGCGAAAACCTAGTCGCTGCCCAAGCAACATTGTCCGCCGTGGAGAGCGATGCAAAGTTGTGCGAGTTGGCGAACCAACACGCAAACATCGCGACGGATGTGCTCGAAGAGACGGCGAAGTTGCATCGAGGCGACCCTGAAAACCGACGACTGTGGGACGAGTTTCTTCCCAAGTGCCGCGAGGAGATTCAGAAGCTGTACGATCGAATCGATATCAAATTTGACTTCGAGTACGGCGAGAGCTTCTATCACGACCGGCTGGCGGGCGTTGTCGAAGAGTTTGAGAAACACGGCCTGGCGAAGGAGAGCGACGGAGCGATCTGCGTCTTTATGGACGGCTTTGACGCTCCCATGATCATCCGCAAGAAGGACGGAGCGTTCCTCTACGCGACCACCGATCTGGCAACGATTCAGTTCCGGATGCAAGAGTGGAAGCCGGACGCCATTCTGTACGTCGTTGACCATCGGCAAGGTGAGCATTTTGATAAATTCTTTGCCGCCGCAAAACTGTGCGGTTATCCGAACGTGGAACTGCGCCATATCAGCTTCGGCACCGTTCTGGGCGATGATGGCAAGCCGTTCAAGACTCGATCGGGCGATACCGTCGGACTCGAAGCCTTGCTCGACGAAGCCGTTCAACGAGCGTACACCGTCGTCTCCCAAAACGACGATGCGAAGCCGCACGGCCCGGAGTTAGCTGAAGCCGAGCGACGGCACGTTGCCGACGCCGTCGGTCTCGGTGCCATCAAGTACGCCGACCTGTCGCACAACCGCACGAGCGACTACGTCTTCAGCTACGACAAGATGCTGGCATTGACCGGAAACACGGCGACCTACTTGCAATACTCGTACGCTCGGGTGAACGGCATCTTCACCAAGGGTGAAGTGAATATCGAGAAGCTTCGCGCCGGCGGTGAATCGATCCAAATCAACGAACCCGCCGAACGCGCTCTCGCGTTGGAGTTGCTACGTTTCAGCGACGGCTTGGCCGACGTTGTCGAAGACTATCGTCCGAACCAACTGACGAGCTATCTGTTCCAGCTGACGAAAGTCTTCTTCAGCTTTTACGAGCAGTGCCCGGTATTGAAGGCGGAAGAGGAACGAACTCGCAACAGTCGATTGCTGCTCTGCGATTTAACGGCCCGCACGATTAGCCAAGGGCTCAACCTGCTCGGAATCAACGTCGTCGAACGGATGTAGTCGCATGTCACGGACGTCATCTGCGAAAACAACAAGTACGACGGCCCTCCGAGGCCGTCGAGCAGACTCGCAAACGAGCGACGGCCTCGGAGGGCCATCGTACAAGACTGGCTTGATCGATCAGATTTACTGTGGCGATTCGCTCGAACAGTTGTCGGCCTTGCCCAGCGAACTGATCGATTGCACGGTGACCAGTCCGCCCTACTATCGCCAGCGAGACTACACCGGCATCGATCAAATCGGTTTGGAGCAAACCCCCGAAGAGTACATCGAACGATTGGTGGCCGTCTTTCGCGAGACGCTTCGTGTCACCAAAGAGAGCGGAAGTTTGTGGCTAGTGATCGGCGACAAGTACGTTGACGGCGAGCAGTTGGGAATGCCGTGGCGAGTCGCTCTGGCGCTGAAGGAAATCGGCTGGCGATTGCGGAGCGATGTCATCTGGCACAAGCCGAATGCGATGCCATCGTCCGTGAAGACTCGCCCGACAGTCGACCACGAGTACAACTTCTTCTTCACCAAATCCAAGGACTACTATTACGACGCCGACGCCATTCGCGAACCGCACGTCACGTTCTCGGACAAGAGCAAGATGCGTGGCGGGCGCGGACACTTCGGCAAGCGCGGCGGCACGCCCGAGCAAGGCAAGAACGGCGGTGACGTGAACTTGCACAATGCCCGCTGGGATCAAGCATTTCATCCGAAAGGGCGAAACAAGCGAACGGTATGGTCCATCTCGTTATCGAAGTTTCGCGACGCACATTTTGCGGTATTCCCGGAATCGCTGGTCGAAACCTGCATCCAGGCCAGCTGCCCTGCCGGTGGCACCGTCCTCGACCCCTTCTCCGGCAGCGGCACCGTCGCGTTGGTTGCCCTTCGTTTGCAGCGTCACTACCTCGGCATCGATTGTGTCGAAGAATATTGCCAGATGGCTCGTCAGCGATTGCAACAAGCCAAAGTGAACGAAAGGCAACGCGAGTTGTTTTAGATGGCTTTGCGAGATTGTGGAGGGACGGGGTGGGGACGCAGCACTTTAGTTGTCCGGAAAGCAAAGTCCCGCAGCAAAGTAGTACGGGGGCTCTCCAAAAACAGGACAGAAAGTGGTGTGTCCCCGTTCGGCCCGCGTGATCTTACAGCTTCTCAGCGGTGGCCATGGGCAGGAACATTCGATGAGGGATTCTTGGAAGTGATATGAAGCCGAACTTTGAATAGAAGTTGGTTGCGTCCTCGCCCTTGGAATCGACAACGACGACGCTGGCTGCGATTTCGGCTGAGACGCGAACACAGCGAGTTAGCGCGTCAGCAAGCAACAATGAACCAACTCCCGGATACGTTATGTCGCGTGCCAGGCGTCCAATCAGAATCGCGGGCACCTCAGGATACCGCGGAAGTCGCTTTGCCAATTCTTGAGGCAAGGATGACATTTCGATCGACGTGGAACAGAGGGTGTAGAAGCCAGCGACACGGGAGGGTTCTGACTTTGGCGACAAAACAAATACAGCGGCCGCTTTGCGTTTAACATCTTGCTTAGCGATCTTGGCAAGATAATTGTTCAGAACGGTAACGCCGCAGTCAAATGCTTGCCTATCATGCTTTTTGCTGAGCGGTTCGCATACGAAATCGCTCATTTGCCTTCGACTCGCTCACGGTATTCAGCCAATGCACCGCGGAGCTTCTTGTTTGGCCGCTGCGGTGACAGAAGAGCAGCAACCAAGACTCGGCTCTGCTCTTTATCCAGGTGTATGCGCTCGTATTCCTCGATCACCTTTTTGGCAGCAACTTCTACGTGTGCAACAACGAAGTCCGATACTGTCCGCCCTGAATAAGCTGCAGCTCGCTCGATGAGGTCTTTTTGCTCTTGGGAAACACGAGTTTCCAACCTTGCCGACTTAGTTGACGAATTTGCCGTTGCCATAATTGCTCCTTCTCATTCTTAGTAAGTGTACGGCAAATGTACGTACACGTCAATCTCCGCTGGCGAAGAGCTTTTGGAATCGCGAGGGTATTCACTGGGAGCGATTGCAACTAGCCAAGGCGAGTGAAAAAACAACGTGAGTTGTTTTAATCAGATGCAGCCACGCCCTAATAGTCACCTACTCACTTCTACACGGCACAGCGACCTTACCTAGGTCTAGCAAGCTCCTCACATTCTGCTCCTCACGGCGCAGCTTGACGGTGACAAGTTGAAATCGTTCCGCAGAAAACTTTTTCTGCCACTTAAGTTGTTGCGCCGGAATGTGTTCGTACTGAGCCTCGGCTTTTCGTGGCCAGCAAAACCTGAAAATCATGCACCAGATCTATGAGTTCTGCGAGTTCGTACGGTGAGCGGAGGTTTTCGTTGCCTCCGTCCATTGTCACATCTGCTCTGTAGAAGGGGTGTCACTGTGAGTAAGCAGAGAAACTGGTTTGGCTCGACGGCGAAACGGAACAAGAAGTCAAAGCTGCGTCGCAGCCGCCTCCCGTGGATTGAGACGCTAGGACGACGCGAGTTGCTCTATGCGGCGCTCCAGAATGTCCAACTCTTCGATGATACCGACACGCCGGGCGACTTAACCACAAGCGACCCGCGAGTGACTGGCACGGTAACAGGCGATTTCATGTACGGCGCGGACATTGAGTTCGACCACGACGCTGACGGCATGGCGGAAGGCTTGCATTCGATCGGCTATGCCGGCGAGCAATTCGCCTACGATCCGCGTGATGACGATCCCTCGTTGTCAAGCTTTTCGGGCACGTTTCTCTTGCAAATGCGCGTGGTCGAATACGATGAATACTACATGCCGATGACAGCCGGCGCGTGGCAGGACTTCACCTTCACGATCAATTCCGGAGGCAGCTCGAGTGATCCAGGTGATGATTTGGCATCCGCACAGACGGTTTCGCTAACGACTGGCGTCACGAGCGAAGTGCAAGCCTACGTTGGAGATGGTCTATACGGTTCCGGCGATGTCGACTTGTTCAAAGTGAATCTTCTCGCCGGCCAGACCATAAATGTCGACATCGATGCCGAATACCTGGATGATGGATCTTGGTACAGCAGCTTGGACAGCCATGTTCGCCTCTTCAATTCGTCGGGCCTCGACGTAGCGAACAACGGGAATGGGCTGAGCGGGAACGATTACGAATTCACGTCATACGATTCTTATCTGTCGTTCACGGCGACGGCAACGGCTGACTTCTACATCGGCGTCTCGGCGGCTGGGAACGAGTATTATGACCCCGTCAGTACGCCGGGCATGGGTTACGGTAGTTCCTCGGGCGACGACGCTTTGCAATTACTTGTCACGGAGGGCGGAGCCAATCAAGCGTCTAGCGCAAACGATGACAATTACACGGTTGACCAAGATTCGACACTTGCCGTTTCAGCCGCCGGTGTTGTGTGACGTTCAACTAACGAAAGGAATCGACAGTGGACAACAAGACGAAGTGTATTGTGTGTGGCGAAATAGCGGGAACTTCGTTCGGTGGCGATTGCGATTGTGGCCGTGATATTACGGTTTGTAAATTCTGCTTGGCAGGCGAAACGCCCCTAGCGTGTGGCGAATGCGGTATCGTCGACGCAACCGACGAATCTAACCCGTACTCGATCGTTTTGGCTCGCCGTACAGTTCAAGAAGAACTTGAGCTTGCGGATTATGATATCGCAATACGTTGGTACAAAGTAATCATACGACGAAACAGCGCAAAGATCCGGCGTTTGAAATCTTGAGAAGTTTTTTGACTTCGAACGAAAATCGACCTATTTATTTTAATGTCACGTCAATGACTTTGGTTCGATGGACGGCGGCCTTCAGCTCGCCAACCTCGAAAAGGGCAAACCGGTCGCGAGGCCGGGGCGCAAAGCTATGGGTCTCTTGTTTAGGTCAGCATTCGCTGCCGAGAGATCGCCAAGCTGCCGCAGGATTGGTTTTCGTCTCTACTCTTTTTTTGGGGAGAGCTGAAGTGCGTATTCAGGCTGCCGTCAACTGCATAAGTTTCCCGCAGACCGAATCCGTGACTCTCAGCGACTTCGCTTCATCGTGCATGCTTCGTCGATCCATCAACACATTGCTTGATGGCGGGCAGACTGGGCAGTCGGCGTCGTACGCACCTAACTGGGAGGTTCGCTTATCAGATTAGTCATCTCGATTCCGAACTAGATTCACCGGGCAGATGAATCTGGTTCGTTGCGAGGTCCGCCGGGGCAGACGGACTTCGCATGTTGGGGCAGAAGCAATGGGGCACCTTGGGCAGGGGTGCCCCTTTTGCTTTTCGAAACGATGCGTCACGAGTTAAGACGGAGCTGGCGTTACTACCGCCGCGCCTCGCGTACCAGATGACTCAGCTCGGGCAGAATGACACGTTCCATCGCCAGTTGCACCGCAGCTCTTGAGCCAGGCATCGTGAGCAGCACGGTTCGCTCCATCAGGCCGCCCGTCGCGCGGCTTAGCATTGCAGCGGCACCAATCTCTTGATAACTCAACATGCGAAACAACTCGCCGTACCCAGGCAATGGCTTTGTCATCAGAGCCGTAACGGTTTCGTAGGTTTGGTCGCGGGACGAGATGCCCGTGCCGCCGGTCATCAAGACGACATCGATTTGGTCGTCGTCGCGATACGATTCGAGCAACGGACGCATGCGAGCCGGTTCATCCGGAACGATCTCGCGCGCGACGATCACGTGACCGGACTCGGTGAGGAAACGAACGACTTCGGCCCCGCCGGTGTCTGTTTCGACGGTGCGCGTGTCGCTGACGGTGATTACTGCGCAGCGAATTTGACGGGGAGCATTCGCTTTGTGTTCGTCAGGCGTTGTCGTCATTGTTCGCGAACGACCTGATGCTACTCGACCGAAAACTTGTGAACGGTTGTTTGCTTGTACGTTTCGCCGGGCTTCAGAATCGTTGTCGGGAAGGTCGGCTGATTCGGCGAGTCGGGATAATGCTGTGTCTCGAGACAGAAGGCTCCGTATTGATTGAACCCTCCGGCTCCTTCGCTACCATCGAGGAAGTTGCCGCTGTAGAGCTGAATGCCGGGCTGCGTCGTGAAGATTTCCATCACACGACCGGAACTAGGTTCCTTCACACGAGCGGCCAAGGCCAGCGAACCATCTTGGCTGCGAAGCACGAAGCAGTGGTCGTAGCCGACAGGATCGGCTGCGATCTGCTTCAATCGTTCACCGATCTTGTGTGGCGAAGTAAAGTCGAGCGGAGTCCCCTTCACGTCGGCCAATTCGCCAGTCGGAATCAAACCGTCGTCGACCGGCAAATACTTATCCGATTCAAGCTGAAGCTCGTGGTTCTCATTAGTTCCCGAACCAGCACCTGCCAAATTCCAATAGTTGTGATTTGTTAGATTGCAGGGAGTCGCCTTGTCAGTCGTGGCGCGGAACTCCATGCGCAACTCGTTGGCGTTCGTCAAGGTGTAGGTTACGACAGCATCGAGGTTGCCGGGATAACCTTCTTCGCCATCGACGCTGCGGCGCGTGAACTTGATGCCAACGCCGTCATCGGTCTTAACCTCTTCGGCTTTCCAAACTTGCTTGTCGAAGCCAGCGACTCCGCCGTGCAAATGGTTCTCGCCATTGTTCGCTGCGAGCGTGTACTCTTGTCCGTCGAGTGTGAACTTGCCCTTGGCGATTCGGTTGCAGTAACGACCGACTGTGGCACCGAAGTACGGATGACGTTGTAAATAGCCGTCGAGCTTGTCGAAACCCAGTGTGATATTCGCGAGCTTGCCGTCGCGATCCGGCGTCTCGACGGACACGACGATGGCTCCGTAGTTGGTCAGCTTGACGACCAAACCGTTGGCGTTCGTGCAAGTGTAAAGATCGATCTCCTTTCCATCTTCGGTCTTGCCGAATGACGTCTTCGCGATACTCATCTCTGGCTTCGTCTCCGTTGTTGTGGCGGGGGTTTCAGCGGTTTCTGGTGCTACTGCCGCGCTCTCCATCGGCACTTCGACATCCATTTCAGGATCGCCCGCAGCGGACGTTGTATTCGAGGCCGCAGTAGAGGATGTGGGTGGCGTCGTCACCGTCTTGGATTGGCAGCCAGCGAATGTGCTGACGCTTAGCATTAGCCAGCCAGCAATCAGGTGCTTGCATGTCATTTTGTTTTCCCCGTCAACATGAGACGATAGGTGTGCAATTGAACGCTCGATGGACGAAGCGTCCGAGTATTATGTGCATGCCCGTGAGACGCGTACAGGCCCCCGCGATCGATTGCAAAGAGTGTTTTTTCGAGGGTAAGGGTTGGCACTGCTGGGCAAGCCAGCAGTGGCACCCTAGCCGCGATCGATTGCATAGAGTGTGTTCTAGAAGGTCTGGGAGAGGCGTCCCTCTCCTTCCTCGTTGTCGCGACAGGATTGCTTCCCCGTATTTACCACGCTGCGTCTTTCTCGCGCGGCGATTGTCGCAGCCGTTCTCAAAATGGTGAGTCGCGAGGCTGTGACGTAGAGAGTGTGGCGTGGCCAGGCTCGGACTCGCCATTCTCTATTGCAGAATGACGACGGGGGCGATGATCCGGGAGGCATGTTGTGCGTTATGGAGAACGGTGTTTTTGGCAACGACTGCGTTGTCCGGGAATTCGATCGTTAGCGGCTCGCCGGTGTTTGGGTTTGGCTCGTAAAACGGTGCGCCGGTGCTCGCAACGGTTACACGAATGCGGTGGCCGCGATTGAAGATTTGACTCAGCCAGCCCACGTGGAAGGCGACCTTATAGACTTCGCCCGGTTCCATGAACACTTCCTTCTCGAAGCCATCGCGATAACGAGCCCGCTGGATGTAGTCGACGATCAGGATCGAGCGACCGTCCGGATAGACATCACTCACACGCACGATGAAGTCGGTATCCTTGGCACTGGAAGAAACGTACAGCTCCGCATGAACTTCGCCGGTCCATTCGACGGGTTCGCCGAGCGTTTCGGTGGTGAACGTGCGAACCTCGGCCTGTTCTTCAAAGGCGCGCGCATCGCGTGCTCCAGGAAATCCACCAGCAGCGATCTCGGCGGGCTTCAGCGGGTCGGACAGGAACGAAGTGCCGCCAACCTTTGCCAGCGGCTGGTGCGTGTCGAGTTGGCCTTCGGATTGCAAATAGTATCCAGTCGACTCGGCGGCGATGGGCCAATCATCGGCGGTCCGCCAAACGTTGCCGGGAGCATCGGACTCGCCGACCGCACCCATCGTGTAATATCTAA
>CAUJKL010000642.1 GCA_963204995.1 Planctomycetota bacterium
CCGGCCGAGAACTCGTCTTTCTTTGGATTAGGACGTACGATATACCAACGACGCCGCTCATTTGGTGGCGTCCCTCACACTCACCTAAATACACAGCATCGCCAGCATGGGTATTCAAGACCGACAGTATTACCGTGACGAAGAGTCAACTGGTGGCGGGTTCGATGCTGGCAGTATGACAATGACGACGAAGATCGTCGTGGCGACCGTGGCGATTTACGTCCTCGATGCGTTTATCGGTGGGCGTGAGCATTGGCTGATGCAAGACATGGCATCGGGCCCTCAGGACTTACTTCACCCTTGGCTGTGGTGGCGTTATCTAACATCCGGTTTCGCCCACGATCCGGGTGACTACCAACACATCCTCTTCAACATGATCAGCCTGTGGTTCTTGGGGCGGAGCGTCGAAGCGGTCTATGGTGCGAAAGAGATTCTCCGCTTCTACCTGGTTGCGGTCGTTTTAGGATCTGTCGTTCAAGCGTTGCGGCAATACGCGATGGTTCCGGAAGCGGAGTGGGCTCGCTGCCTCGGCGCGTCCGGGGCGGTCGTGGGCGTGGTGATGCTCTTCGTCTGCAACTTTCCGAAGCAGCAACTATTGCTATTCATGGTCATACCAGTGCCAGCCTGGTTCGTGGGCGTGTTGTTGATTGGCATCAACCTGTTTGGTGCCAGCGGAGTCGAAATCGCGATGCCGGGGGGCGGCGATCGAATTGGACGCGTGGCCTATGACGTCCACTTGGTCGGAGTCGTGTTTGCCCTCGCGTATTTCAAGTTCAAGTGGAATCTTGGCCGCCTGATACCGCACCGGTTATCGAGCATCAAGAACCCACTGAAGCCCAAGCCCAATCTGCGCGTTCATGATCCAGATCAGTATGCGGACATCGACGCGGAAGGCGACGCACTGCTCGAGAAAGTCAATCATTACGGCATCGACAGCTTGACGGCGCGCGAACGTAAGATTCTTGAGGACTACAGTCGCCGGATGCAACAAAAGCATCGTTGATACAGCTCCGTCGCATCTCGAGCGGCGGCTCAGGCTACAGGCCCCTAGCGCGAGTGACTGTCAATTCTGACGACTCAGTCATCGCGTCTGGCCAATGCAACTCGTCGCCAAACCACCACCCATTCTGAGCTGTGACGCATCGCATTTAACCATCCCAATCCGCAGCTCTTAACACAAGTTGCGGGTTAGGAGGATGGATCGGGGCGGCCGGAAAAATCAGGTTCGACTTCCTGCTCGGGTTTTACCGAACTTATCAAATGAGCAGTCGTGGCTTCGATACACGACTCGCACTTGATGACACCTTGAGGTCGGCGGCATGGCGAAGACGTTATCCAACACACCCTTGTGGCCCTATATAGGGGTCGTAAGTTGCTTGCTCATCTTGACCCTGCTGTCACCGCAGTCATGGAACCAGGTCGGTAACGACGAGCCGGTTATTTCAGAGTCCGATCGCCCGCAGCCAATGCTAATGGCCGCTGGAATCGCGAGTCCGAATTCCGATGTTTCGCGAACCAGCGAGACATTCGACGCCTCTCGTGCGGTTCCCCAAGATCAGTTGCTTGTGGGGATGCCGTTTAGGGAACAGGTCTCGCCGAACCCGCTGCTTTCGTTAGAAGAATTCACGACGCCTCGTCAGGTCGCACGCATCGCGCCGCCCGTCACGGAACGCATTGAATTCGATCCGTCACTCGACCACGTGCCGAGTCTGCCATCACCAGATATCAGCCCAGAACCACCACGTATCGAAATCGCCCCGCGACTGACGCCTCTCCCTGCATCGATCGAGAGCGTTAACCGATCGATCACAAGGAAGGAAGCCGAAACTGCGCCTCGCGTTTCCACGTTTTGGCCGCTACCGCGAAACCTCATGACCCGGCTCGAACAGGTTGCCGAAATATCGGGCTGCGAAGCGTGGGCAGAACGCGTGCGTTACGTACTCGTGCAATTGCATGGTACCGATTCGCCTCATGCCAGCGAAGTTACGGAGTATCTTGACGTCCTCGACGCTTCTGTCCTCGAGGCCACAACGCTCGCCCAGAATGAAAAACGTCCAGGACCGCGAGCGGCCATTCTGCGTGCAAATTACTCGGTGGCACGACGTGTGGAAATCTGGAAGCAAGTCCGTCAGGCTCTCCAAGGCCCAACGATCCCCGTCGCTTTACGACGTGGCGACGATTCACAGATCGCCCAGCGGCTGAAGACCATCGAAGCGGAACTGGCCGTCGCAAGGCAAGGCGAAGCGTGGAGCAAGTACCTGTTATTAACACAACTACGCGAGGTGATCGGGTCGGGAAAAGCACAGACTCAACACCAAGTCGCACGTCAGATTCTCTCGCGGATGGAATCGGACTCGTTGGCTCCCCAACAACTCAAGATGCTGCAAGCCTCGCCCTACTCGGAGCTGGCCACTGCGCTGAAGCATTGGGCGGATGAACCCGTCGATTACAGGGCTCTGCTCGACGATATCGAGTCTTACGAAGAGACGCGGCGTGTCGATGCGGCTCGTTCACTCGCCCGACTTTACCAGAACTCACGTTGGTCGACGAACCCCGCCATCGAAGACCTGAGTGGATTACTCAACTCTCATTACCGCAACGCCAATGTTCGCGTGGCGATCGCCGCTGACCTGCTGAATCGAATGATTCCCGTCGTCGAACCCACCGACGAAGATATCAACGAGAATATTCAAGGAGCCCGCGTGTATGGTGTCGGTCGCGTGCATACGGAATTGTGTGCAACGCTCGTTCCCGATGCGGTGCGCTGGCGAGTTGGTGTTGAAGCAAGTGGCGAAGTGGAGTCATCCACTGCGGCAAGCGCGGGACCAGCTACGTTTTACAATGAGGCGCTCTCGCGCTACCTTGCCCGTAAGTTGCTGATCGTCGAGCGAAATGGCGTGAGCGTCTGGCGTGCGGAAGCCGAAGCCGATAGCAATGGCGGTTTGACCGGGTTCCGTACGGATTACGACCGGGTTCCTATACTTGGTTGGCTGGCGCGGAGCATTGCCCTCGATCAACATGACAGCCGCTTCCAGAGCGCTCGGCGCGAAGCCGAAGAGCGATTGGCAGCTCGTATCAGTGAACGACTTGACGAAGAAGTACATTTGCGACTTGAGAAAGCGGAACAGGAGTTCGGCGAAAAACTCTTGTCGCCCATGAAGACATTGGGACTCAATCCGGTCGCCCTCGATTTGCACACGAGCACGACGCGCCTGATCGGTCGCTATCGGCTCGCGGGCGACCATCAACTGGGAGCACATACGCCGCGCCCTCAAGCCCCTGGCGACAGCCTACTGAGCATTCAGGTCCATGAAAGTGCGATGAATAACATCATCGAGCAGCTGAAACTGGATGGTAAGGAAACTGATCTGCGTGCGCTGTACCACGAGATCGGCGTGATTTTCGCTCGGCCCGATTATGAAGCTCCCGATGACGTGCCCGAAGGGGTGACGATCCGCTTTGCGGAGAGCGAAGGAATTCGCGTTCGCTTCGAGCACGGACGTGTCATCGTGACACTGCGAATCGCGGAACTTAGCCAAGGTTGGCGACATAAATGGACGAACTTCGCGGTACGGGCGTATTACGTCCCTGATCCAACTCAGCTCGACGCCAACTTGGTGCGGGAAGGTTCGATCGAGCTTGACGGACCACATCTCACTTCGGGGAATCGGATCGCGTTGAGTGGTGTCTTCAGCAAGACCCTGTCGCGAAACCGGCCTTTCAACTTAATCAACAAGCGCATCGCGGAAAGCGAATCGCTCCAAGATCTTCAAGTCACTCAGTTCGTGGTGACCGAGGGTTGGATCGGCGTAGCACTGGGTCCACAATACGGTGCGGCTGTGCATAGAATGGCCACGCAGCCAAGTTCGACAACTCCGCCGCGCTAGTGTTTCGTCCACGGTAAGCTCTGGGGGTGCCACTGCTGGCTTGTCCAGCAGTGCTTACTAGCTAACATAGCACTGCTGGACAAGCAAGCAGTGGCACCCTCAGCGCGTAAGCACTGCTGGGCAAGCCAGCAGTGGCACCTCCGCCAAGCGTTGACAGCACTATGGAGCCGAGTCAAGTTCAGCGAGTACCTTGGACATCTCGCCGACGAAACCGGGTTCGTCCAACAACTTCATGATGGTCGGGTTGTTCATCAGCGACATGGCGGTTCGCGAATCGATTGGTTGCCCGGAACGCAGTACTTGTTGGATCTCGGCGTCTGCCGTCAGCGAATCGATCGCCTGGCGCATCGCAGGCCGTTGTTTCAACTCTTCGAGTTGTGGTGAATCCATTAGCCGATTTAACTTTTGCGGGTCGCGAGCCAGCTTCATGCTCTCCTGCATGCGATTCAGTTGGGGAACACGCTGAAACGGGTTGTACTCGATCACAAGTGGACCGACGCGGCTTTCGCGCGTCTGCTCGGCAACCTTGACGATTCGCTCGGAGACCGCGCGAGCAAAAGCGCCACCGGGCACCGATGTGGCCACGCGTTCCTTCGCCATCGGCTCAACCATCAGCATCCCGCCCAGCAATAACAACATGAGGCCCGTCCCCTGTACTCCGCCCAGCAAGAATCCAGACCAGCGGTTCATGGCTTCTAAACGCGGACGATCTTCCAGCAGCACGCGCGCCAGAATCTTGACGACGATCACCGCTGCGAGCGTAATTCCCATCCCGATGGCCCCGATGCTGACGGCGCGGCTCATCAAGCCTGCTGAACCAAGCAACTCGGCAACTTTCGGCTCGCACATCTTTCCCCAGGTGGGCGCGTAGGCAATGGCCGCCGCGACGCCGCCGAACAAGCCGACGAACTTTGCCGCCCCCATCCGGTAGCCGCTAAATCCGGCAACCATGACTGCGCCGACGACCGTTGAAGTGACATAATCTTCTTGCATCCAGAAGTACGAAATCGCCGCCGTGAACAGGCCAATCGTCGGCATCCAGAGCGGGATGCCTTGCGGTTGATCGTAAGGTGTTGTCGTCATGGTAATCGAATCGCGAGGCCAGAAATCTCGGGAACTTGACGTCTTGGGCACCGACCGATGCCGAGCGTTCGAGAATTCGAAGGCCCACCGAAGCATAGCACCGCGATGCGGCAGGCGTCGTCAAAAAGCGCTCAAAACCGTCAGCGAAACTTCGCCCGACACAAGCCCTTCGACGACGATGGTGCCATTCTCCAACACCGTGTTGACCGGTGTTTCGCTACGAGGCTGTGATTTTATTGGTGGGATAGCTTCCAGCCTGTCAATAATATGGGGAAAATGACAGGCTAGAAGCCTATCCCACGTTTTTTCACAACCTCTACGGGGGTCTTGCGTCGCGCAAATCCGACACGATCATGGGAGCTTGTTGAAAAGGCGAAACGCCACCGCGTGCTGACAATATAAGGAGATCTACGTTGCTTGCTGGCCACATGTACGAGCCGAAGAAGATCAAGTTGGTTGACGTTCCCGAGCAGTCACTGGAAGGCGAAGGGGAGATTCTCTTTCAGCCGGAGTTGGCGTGTTTGTGCGGTTCCGACTTGTTGTACTTTGAAGGTGACTATCCGGAACACATGCCGAAGATCGGACAATCGCTTCACGAGATGATTGGACGCGTGGTCAAAACGACTGGCAGCAAGTTCAAGGTGGGCGATCGCGTGCTCTGTGTGCCGATTGAACATTACGGATTCTACGAGCGGTTTCGTGTCAGTGAGAAACGAGCCATTCCGCTCGATTCGCGACCGCCGGAGGACCAGGCCTTGCTCGCCCAACCGCTCGGCACGGTGCTGTTCGGAATGAAGAAAGTGCCCAGCGTGTTGGGCAAGGACGTCGTCGTGTTGGGCCAAGGACCGATGGGGCAACTCTTTAACGGTGCCTTGCGAAACTTGGGTGCGCGCCAAATCATTGGCGTCGATCCGCTTGCCGATCGCTTGGAAGTCAGCCGCAAAATGGGAGCCACTGCGACCATTAACGCCGCGCGTGACAACGTCGTTGAAGCCGTGCGTACACTGACGGGTGGGGCGATGGCGGATCTTGTGGTCGAAGCGGTCGGTCATCGCGAACAGCGGATCAATGATTGTTTCAACCTGGTGCGATACGGCGGCGACATCCTGTTCTTCGGCGTGCCAACTTCGAAGATCGACGACGTTCATTGGCGGATCATCTTCGATAAGAACGCTTCGATCCACACCAGCATCGGACCAAGTTTCGAGCGAGATTTCCCACTCGCTATGCAGTGGATCGCCGAAAAGCGCATCGACGTGACACCGTGCATCACGCATCAACTGCCGGTGGACCAGATCCAAGAAGCCTTCGATATTTTCGCCGAACGCCGTGACGGCGCTATCAAAGTCTTCGTCGACTTTCCCCGTTGATGCCAAGTGAATCAGCCTAGCGACGCAGAATCGTCCAAGCCTCGCGGGCTTGAACCAGTCAGTCTGAAGACAGCCGCGTTGGCGCTGCTGACGGTGGCGCTGTGGGGTGCCAACCCGGCGGCGGTCAGCTACAGCGTCGATACGCTGCCGCCCATCGCCGTGGCCGCGCTGCGCTTTGCGATGGCGACTGTGTTCATGCTGTTTTGGTGCCACGTCGAAGGCTGCGGCTTGCGACTTCGCCCAGGCCAACGTTTGCCCGCGTTGATTGCGGGTTTGCTTCTGTTCCTGCAAATCGCGACGTTCAACGTCGGTGTGACGCTTTCGAATTCATCTCACTCGTCGATGATGATCAACACGTTCGTCCTCTGGGTTGTCGTGATTGAACACTTCATCACGAAGGCCGATCGACTGACGGCACGCAAGCTGATCGGGCTCGTCGTGGCGTTCGGCGGCGTGTTGCTGTTGTTGCTTCGTACCGACACCGTCCCCTCAGCCACCTCGCGCGATCAGCCGACGCTGATCGGCGATGCGATCTTGTTGTGCAGCGCCTGTATCTTGGCGTGGAAGGTCATCTACGTTCGCCACGCGTTAAAAGTCGTCGAGCCTGGAAAACTTATTTTCTGGCACGATCTGGTGGGAGTCGTGTGCTTCGTCATTTTTAGCGCCTCGTTCGAGACGATCGAGTTCGGCGGTTTCACGACGCCCGCCGTCATCTCGCTCGTCTATCAAGGCGTGTTCGTGGCAGGCATCTGTTTCGCGCTGCAAGCGTTGCTGTTGCGTCATCACTCGGCCTCGCAGATCGCCATTTTCAGCTTTGCCACACCACTGTTCGGCGTCGGCACGGGGATTGTGCTGCGCGGAGATCAAATGACGCCCATGCTAGTCGTCGCGGCCGTTTGCGTAGCGATTGGTATACTGCTTATCAACTTAAAGAAGCCGATTGTGATCGGCGATTAGCCCGTGGCGACAAGCTTCCAGTTTGTCAGCTCACGGGCTAGAAGCTTACGGCGACGAAAGCCACTCACATCACAGGAACTCCAACATGCAAATCGATAGCCATCATCATTTCTGGAATTACGATCCCGTCGAATACGGCTGGATCGGTCCTGACATGTCGGTGTTGCAGCAGGACTTCCTCCCCACGGCCTTGGCCTCCGAGATCGAACTAGCCGGTATCGACGGCGTCATTTCGGTACAAGCTCGACAAACCGTTGAAGAGACTGCATGGTTGCTCGGCATGGCTGCCGAACACGAGTTCATTCGTGGCGTTGTCGGTTGGGTTCCGCTGGCGTCGGCGAATGTCGTGTCGGTGCTAGAACCGCTCGCCCAATCGCCGTGGCTGAAGGCCGTTCGCCACGTGGTTCAAGACGAACCGGACGAGGCGTTCATTCTTGGAGCTGAATTCAACCGGGGCATTGCACAGCTGAAGCAGTTCGGACTGGTTTACGACATCCTCATCTACGCCAGACAACTCGCCAACTCGATTCGCTTCGTGGATCGACATCCGGACCAGCCTTTTGTCTTGGATCACATCGCGAAACCGACGATCCATTCCACCGAGTTCCACGAATCGTGGGCCGTCGAACTGCGAGAATTAGCGCGTCGAGAGAATGTGGTCTGTAAATTCTCCGGCGTCGTGACAGAAGTTCGCGACGCGGCCTGGTCAACGGACTCGATCCGCCGCTACTGGGATGTCGCCATCGAGGCCTTTGGACCGCAGCGCCTAATGTTTGGCAGCGATTGGCCCGTATGTTTATTGCGAACCGGGTACGGCCAGTGGGTTTCGACCGTTCGTGAACTGATGAACAACATGTCGCAGGACGAACAGAACGACATCATGGGGGCAACGGCTTGTCGAGTTTACGGACTCTAAAAATCCTTTCGCGAATGCGAACATTAAGGGGTCGGGAGTGGCGTGTTCAGTCTGTGGGATCTTACTCGGAATTGGTATGTTCGCGCGTGCTTAAGTGCCTGATCATCGTTGGCAGGTCGACTTCGTGAGCAGCTGTTGGAATTCACGCAGGAGCAAGTCGCACGGGTTCCGCAGGGTTCACGATTTCCGGGCAGCAGCGAAGTCTTGGAATCGATCATCGGCAAATACAAGATCATGCAGGGCGAACGTGGCCAGTTTGGCGTGACGGGGATAGTGCTGTCGATCGGTGCCTTCGTGGGTCGTCTGACGGTCGACTGCATCGGCAGGGTGCTGGCTACGATCGACGGCACGGCGTTGAAGGATTGGGAACAAACGAACCTTGGCGCGACGATCTAATCCCGGCGAAAACATGCCTTCTCGTCTACTCACCCCGGAACAAAAACGGGATCATAGGAACAGATATTGACACTCGCAGACTGAACACGCCACTCCGGACGGCTACCATGGACTGCTCGTATTCGATCCAGAACCGCCATAGCGTGCGACGCTTGCGCAGAAAGAAGCGTCTTGCCAAAGGGGGCTGCCTCACAGACATACCAGGGGGGCGTGATATGAACAGCTTGATTGGAGGAACGAGAGAATGACAACTCATGACACTCCGAGGGTCTGGATTTGCGCGGTTGCAACAGCCGTGCTGGCAACCACGCTACTCTCGGCGCAGCGCGTCGAAAGCGCCGCGGAGGAAACTCGTCAGAAGCCGAACGTCGTGTTGATCATGACGGATGACCAAGGTTGGGGCGACGTGCATTCGCATGGTAATGAGAAGATCGATACGCCGGTGATGGATCGTCTGCGGTTGCAAGGCGCGCGCTTCGACCGATTCTTCGTCAGCCCGATGTGCGCGCCGACGCGAGCCAGCCTGCTGACGGGCCGTTACAATCTGCGAACCGGTGTCTCCTGGGTTGCTCATGGGAAAGAGACATTGCGACTCGATGAAGTGACGATTGCCGACGCGTTGAAGAAGGCCGGTTACGCTACCGGCTGCTTCGGCAAGTGGCACAATGGCGAGTATGGCCCCTATCATCCGAACGACCGAGGATTCGACGAGTTTACCGGTTTCTGTCGCGGAGCGTGGCAGAACTATTTCGATCCGGTGTTGGAGCACAACCGCGAACCGCTGAACACCCACGGGTACATCACCGACGTGTTGACCGACGCCGCACTCGAGTTTATCGAAAAGAACCGCGACCGCCCGTTCTTCTGTTACCTGCCGTACAACGCCCCGCACCATCCCTTTCAGGTTCCCGGCCCGTATTTCGAAAAGTACACGCAACGCGGTTTCGACGAGCAGACGGCCTGCGTCTACGGCATGGTCGAGAATCTCGACGAGAACCTCGCGAGGATTCTCGCTCGGCTCGACGAGTTGGCATTGACGAAGGACACGATTCTAATCTTCATGAGCGACAACGGGCCGTCCATGCCTGCGGCTGGTGCAAAGGGCGAGTGGCAGCCTCGCTACAACGGCGGCATGAAAGGAAGAAAGGCCGAGGTGGATGAAGGCGGTGTGCGGGTTCCCCTGTTCATCCGCTGGCCCGGTCACATTCGGCCCAACACCGAAGTTACGCAAATCGCGGCTCACATCGACCTGTTTCCGACGATCCTCCAGCTGTGCGATATCCCCCTGCCCAAGACATTGCCCCTGGACGGTCGCAGCCTCGTGCCGCTGTTGGACGGAAACACCGAGGGCTGGCCCGAGCGCATGATCTTTTCGCATCAGAATCGTTTGGGCGAGACACGTATGACGCCTGGCAGTGTGCGTACGCAGCGGTATCGGCTCGTCAACCACGATAAGAAATACGAACTCTACGACATGGACACGGATCCGGGGCAGCAGCACGACATCGCCGGTCAAAGCCCGGAGATGACTCGGCGGTTGGCGGCGGCATACGAGGCGTGGTATGCGGACGTCACGTCATCCGGAGTCGAGCCGCCGCCGGTGCCGGTAGGCTATCCGAGCGCCGAGGTGGTTGCGATTCAAGGCGAAGACGCCAAGCTACATGGCGACCTGAAGTTCAATTACATCGCGGGCTGGGCTCACGATTCCATTGTCAATTGGCGGAGCAAAGACGACTACGTTGAATGGAACATCGACGTGCTGCGTCCCGGTCGTTATGCAGTTACGTTAATGTACAGTTGCCCGCAGGCGGATACGGGTTCGCGGATGCAGATCGAAATCGGAACTCAGCGCGCCGAAGCAACGGTGACCCAGGCTCACGATCCGCTGGTTCTCGACAAGAAACGCGTTTCGACGAGTGGACCCGTGGAATGCAAAGAATGGGCACCTCTGAAGTTTGAGCCGGTCGAGCTGGAGGCTGGTCGCGCCACAATCGTGACGCGCGCCCGCTCCATTCCCGGCAAGCAGGCCATGGAATTAAAAGAGGTGCATGTTCGACGTATCTCTGGGGCACCGCTCGGTGAAGCCGAAGCGTCTGAGGAGGCTAACGTGCCCGACCCGATCGGCTTTGGGCATGGAGCCGCAACGGAGGTGCCCAGCTTCCTGACGCTCTTGTCGGGCGGCGGGCGCGTTGCCGCGGACGATGTGCCGGACAGTCGCGTGTCTGACGGCATCTATTTCCCGCCAGCAGGGCAGAGCATGAAGAACCAGGACCGGCGCGCGCCGAACGAAGTGGGAATGGAGGCGGCCGTCGTCGAGCGGATCAAGACCTTCGTCGCTGAGAACCCATACACGCGCCGCAGGGTTACACCGCGTTGGGCGTTGTGGCGACACGGTCGTCTGGTGCATGTCGAGGGGGACTTTCAGCAGACGGTCGACGTCGCATCACTGCGAAAAACGTGGCACGCCATGCTCGTCGGGGCCGCAATCAAACAGGGGAGAATCCCATCGCATCAGCAGCAGATTAGCCGGTGGCTGCCCGAGCTCAAAGGTAACGATGCACTGGCTAGTTGGCGGCAGGTGCTCACGCAGTCGGCAGGGTTTGATTACCCTTACGGTGACTTTCCCGACTACAAGCCGGGCGAGATGTGGACTTACTCGGACCTCAACTTGGTAAACCTCTGCAACGCTCTGGCGCGCGTCTACGGCAAAAAGGATTATCGCGACGACTATGCCGACGTCGCCAGACAGGCTTATTTTGACGCGATCGAGATGGAAGGTTGGTCGACGACGATCGTGGTCGATCGCGCTTTCGGGCAGGAAGACGGTGTACGCTTCGTGCTCAGTCTGGAACACATGGGGAGACTGGGCTTGCTGGCTCTCGCGCGAGGGAAATGGAACGGCGAGGAGCTGGTGCCGCCATGGTTTGTCGAGCAATTGGAGACCAAACAGACGCAGGGGATGCAGAGCAACTATCAAGGTCCCAACGACGGCACGATCGGCCTGCGCAACTATCCTGGCAGGTTCGCCGAAAGCCCTTACGGATATTTCACGTGGGTCAACACCGATCGCGACTATTTTTCGGATGCCGACGCGCTGTGGGCATGGGGCGAGGGTGCCGGGGGGACCACGGTGCTTTGGAACCGGTCCAACGGCGTCGTGTTTGCTGGTGTCGGTATCGACATGGCACCAAAGCCGAACAGCATTCCACGCATCATCGAGCGTTCGCTGACTGGGCCCAATCCGCTGGCGGTCGGTCTCGACGTGCCCCGCGTCGGCCAGTGGAGTTGTTTTGAAACATCGGTCGTGAACGCGCACCGCTATTGGGATCCGTACACCGATGTCTCGCTCGATGTGACCTACACGCGCCCCGATGGCAGCCGTGTCAAGTTTTGGGGTTTTTATGACGGCGCGGCGATGTGGCGACTTCGATTCATGCCGGATCAACTGGGGCAATGGAATTACAGGGCCGAGTTTTCCGATGGCTGCGGCGTAGTGGAAGGTCAATTTGAATGCATCCCGTCGGCGATACCCGGCATGGTTTCTCGCGACGAGTCGAACCCGATGTGGTTCGGTTTCAAGGGAGGGGGGCATGTTCTGCTGCGCAGCCTCCACGTGGGCGATCGGTTTTTCGCCGAGAATTGGCCAGCGGAAAAACGCCGCGAGGTCCTCGATTGGGCCCAAGCGCAGGGCTACAACATGCTGTCGGTCGCCAGCCATTACTTGAACCGCGACGAGGCGGGGCGGGGAAAAGCGTGGCAGACTCCCGATCTCTGGCCGCTTGACGCCGCCGAGTTCCGCAAGCTGGAGTTGCTGCTGGATGACCTAGCCGCGCGACAGATCATCGTCTATCCATTCGCCGGCTTCTTTGGCCAAAGCTCGGACTTTCCCAGCGACCCGCTTCAGCAGCAACGATACATTCGCTACGTGCTCGCGCGACTTGGCCCGTACTGGAATATCGTGCTGAACGTGGCCGGTCCCGAACCGTTGGCTCACGCCGATAAATTCCGCTTGGCGATGGACGCCGCCACAATCGATCGGCTGGGCAATCAGATTCACGAATTGGATGTCTTCGACCACCTGATATCGATTCACAATCGGCCCGGCGATGATCCGTTCAAGGACGCATCGTGGCTTGGCTTTGGTACACTTCAGGGATGGAACAAGGACACGGACTGGGACCACATTCACCTGGGTATGCTCAACAATCACCATTCGGCCAAGCCGCTGTATGCTCAGGAAGTCTTTTGGCCGGGCAACAAATACCACCACCGACTCAGCGATGATGACATCCGCAAGAAGGCCTTTGTATTGATGACGTCCGCAACGGCATTCAACTTTGCCGACATGAACGGCGACTCTTCTTCCGGTTTCAGCGGCACGCTGGAATTGGCGGACAAGGTGCAGCTTCGTCACGACATCGTCAAACATGTGTGGGATTTCATGGAGACCGTGCCGTTTTATCAGATGGTGCCTCGACAAGACCTGGTGGATAACGGGTATTGTCTGGCGGACGAGGGACAGGAGTATCTGGTCTATCTACCGGCCGGTGGCAACGTGAGCGTGACCATCAAGCCAGGCAGCTATCGCGTCGAGTGGATCAACGCCCGCGAGACTTCGGATCGCCGATCTTCTGGAACGACGCGCACTGGCAAGGCTCTGGAATCTCCCCAAACCGGCGACTGGTTGCTGCGACTTCGGCAACAGCCCGCCGCTGGAGACAACACTGAGAGATGAATGAATGGTCAAACTGAGTTTCGGTCCCGAGAAAACGAAGATTGCAAAGTTTAAGGAGGGCTTTGCCTTCCTGGGTTTTACGATCACTCATCGTGCTCGCAAGATCCGGTCCAAATCCCTGGAGAGATTCAAAGATCGGATTCGAGAACTGACCATCCGTAGCCGCAACCTGGACGCTGCGGCCATCTCGCGGATCAACGCGGTGATTCGAGGCTATGCGAGTTCCTTCAACAGACCTCGAACGAAGGCTATAATCCTCTTCTACGATGAGCCTTTCACGATCGATTATCAACCCCCTTCGGAGTAGCTTATCATGGATCGCCGCAAGTTCCTCATTCGTTCCGCATCGTTAGCTTCGTTGGCTGCTCTTTCTGCTCGCGTCTATGCGGCACCCCATGTGAAACCTCGCCGCGTCGGCCTGATCGGTTGCGGCTGGTACGGCAAATGCGACTTGCTCCAATTGTTGAACGTCGAACCGGTCGAGGTTGTATCGTTGTGCGATGTAGATTCCTTAATGCTCGCCGAAGCCGCCGATCTGTTCGAGTCTCGTCAGGCGTCGAAGAAGCGTCCGCGAACTTATGCCAACTACAAAGACCTGTTGGCAGAAATGGATCTCGATCTTGTCTTGATTGCCACGCCCGATCATTGGCACGCGTTGCCGATGATTGCGGCTGTCGAAGCGGGTGCGGATGTGTACGTACAAAAACCGACGGGTGTCGATGTGCTGGAGAGCAAGGCGATGCTCGACGCGGCGCGGCGCACGGGTCGAGTTGTCCAAGTCGGTACGCAACGCCGCAGCACACCGCACTTGATCGAAGCCAAAGAGCGCGTGGTTGATGCGGGACTGCTCGGTGATGTCGCTTATGCGGAAGTGTGTTGCTATTACCATATGCGCACGAGAGAGAATCCGCCCAGCACCGATCCGCCACCCAATCTCGACTATGAAGCCTGGACCGGACCGGCACCCATGCGACCCTACAACAAACTGGTCCACCCCAGGTCCTGGCGAGCGTTCATGGAATACGGCAACGGAATCGTGGGCGACATGTGCGTTCACATGCTCGATATGGTTCGTTGGCAGTTGGGGCTTGGATGGCCGAAGCGGATCAGCAGCAGCGGCGGCATCCTGGTTGACACCGAGTCGATCGCCAACATCTCGGATACACAAACGGCGACGTTTGACTTTGATGATCTCGATATCGTGTGGACGCACCGCACTTGGGGCACGACCCCTGACTCGGAATATCCGTGGGCCGGAATCATCTACGGTTCCAAAGGAACGCTGAAGTTAAGCGTGCAGAAATACGACTTCATCCCGCACGGCGGCGGCAAGCCATTACACGGCGAGGCGGTGATCGAACTGGATAAATATCCGACCGACGCGACAGACGGCGAGCAATGGCGCATGGAAGTACCCGTCGCATCCGCGATTCGAGGTCACATGCGAAACTTCCTGCAAGCCGTGGATACCAGAGCCAAGCCGATCGCCGACATCGAGCAGGGGCACATCAGCAGCGCCTCGTGTATCATGGCGAACACCGCGATGAATCTCGGCCGGACGCTGGAGTTTGATCCGGCCACGCACACGGTAGTCGGAGACGAAGAAGCAACAAAGTTGCTGAAGCGAGTCTATCGAGCACCGTACGTACATCCGGCTGGATGACAGAATCGCTGCAGCGTATTCCGAACCCGCGTTTCTCATCACATCGGAAAAAAGGCGTGGCGGCGGAGATTGGCTGACACTTGGGCGAATAACTCGCGGTCAGGATAGCTGCTCGAAAAATGTGCCCAGACGCGGCGGGTGGTCACGCGGACCAGACCGCCAATCTTGAACAGACGCTCGCGCACGTGGGGCATTGAGCTTGCGACATTTCCGTTCCCGCCAGCCCGTACCGCCGCAGCGGCATGCACAACACGTAGGCGAACGAACATTGGTACAGCCGGATTTGGTTCGCTCGCATTTGCTCGCACGGCAAGCTTCCCGCGAACAAACACTTCTGCTCCTTGATCCGATTCTCCGCGTCGCCGCGCGGGCAGTAACCGTCTTCGTAGGCCGTCCGTCCGTCCGTCGAGTTCCTTCGCCGAACGCGACAGCACCACGAACCGCACATTCGACTTCCCTTGCCAGCTTCTGTTGCTCGCCGTCGTCTTCAGCCGATTCACGCGCGGCAGCAAACTCGGCAGCAAACTCGGCAGCCATATGACGCTGGGCCTCTTGCACTTCGTTCATCAAGCGCGCGTTGCTCGGCATCCCGAAAACACGTCGCGAGTTAGCAATCGCTCGCTGGAAACAACTGCCGACCACCGCGAAAGACGAATCTAACAGTTTGTCGCGTGTCAAAGAGTAACTCATGCGGATCGGGCGACCTGTCCGCAGCAACGGAAACCACGGCCAGATCCGCTCGTTTTCCGGATGCCAAGGTTCCATGCGTCTCGCCCATACCGAGCGCCTTCGCCGCGTTGCTGGTTGCCAGGCGAAGGATTGCTTCCGGCGAAACGTCTTGATGGTGCTCTGCCACGAAGTGAAGCTCGCTGAGCATATTCAAGTCGGGGTTCGACGCTCGCGAGTCCGTTCCCAAGGCCACATTCACATCGCGAGCGAGCATCTCCGCGAGCGGATAACGATCGTGCGCGAAGTAGGCATGCGTACGCGGACAGTAGATCACCGACATTCGGTCGTGTTGCCGCCCGGCGAATTCGATTTCCTCATGGCTGAGGTAGTTCCCGTGAATGATCAGCGAACGATCGGTGTTGGCTAAGAGCCTTAGATAGTCGAGTGGCGTGCTGCCAAGTGGAATCACGCCCGTTTGCCAAGCGCCTAAATCGTCGAGCAACTCACGAAACGGCCCGGTGCCCGCGCGGAGCAACTCGAGTTCTTCGCGGGTTTCCGCCAGATGCATCGCGACTGGCGCGAGCGCTTCGGCAGCGAGCGCCGCAATGCTGCTGACCAATCGCGGACCAACCGTATAAGGCGCGTGCGGACTCAAGCCCGCCAGTGGATGTCGCCCGCTGCTGTGCCATGTCGCGAGATACGCCTTCGCGGCCGACAGCAATTCGTCGTGACGCTCGTCCGCCAAGCCAAGCACTTCCAAGAAACTGACACCCTGCATCGCGTCGTACCGACCATCGCCTTCCGTCTGAGGCAGCGTCGCAATCTCGCCAAGCGACACCACTCCGCCCCGCAAGCTCTCCTCGATACCCTTGCGAATGGCGTCAGCCCGCCAATCGGTCCCGGCTGGTTGCTCGATCGCAGCACGTCGCCATCGCACTACTTCCCGAATCCATTCAGTAAATGGCGTGCCCGGTCGACCGAGCGGCTGAGCGAGATTGCTGAACTCAAGATGTGTGTGGGCATTGATGAACGCTGGTAAGATCGCCACGTCGCCCAAGTCTCGGCGTTCCCCTGTTGGCTCGTGCCCAAGGCTGACGATACGGCCGTGCGAAACGGTAATCCATCCGTCTCGAATCGGCGGGAGATCGATCGGAAAGAGATATCGAGCGTGCAAGGAGTAGGTGGGTGACAGCGCCATCCGGCTGAAGATACCGAGAAACGCCACGCTCCGCGAGGCATCGCGTTCTCAGACGCAAAGTAGCCGCGCCAGTCCGCAACGCGAATCGGATCATGGAGGAACCTTGCCACGAGCTCGTAGAGCCCGGAGCCAAAGTGAAAGAACCCGGCCAGCCTAAACTACTCGTCAAGAATGGCGACGGTGTTCACTTAATGCGTGTCTCGCGAACGGCGTGGCGTCGCAAAGCCTCCGTCACAGCTAGCCTGGCCAGTTGAAAATTCGATATTGACACGGGTCTTAGGGTGGTGAGTAGGATGGCAGTTGTCTGTCATTTTGCGAGACGGGGATTACACCCCAGGGGTTGCTCAGCGACGGCGGCAGCGACTTGACCGGCGGCATCACGAGATTCTGCGCCGCACATCCTTCCGCGTTGGGCTTCGGAGATCTCCCGCACCAAGCGGCCCTGCTCTTGAAGAA
>CAUJKL010000643.1 GCA_963204995.1 Planctomycetota bacterium
TCGATTCGTACTCTCCGGCCTTGAACAGTCTCGGCGCAGACAGCATCTCGGGAACGAAGTCGCGAAACTGGATCATGGTTGGTCACTCCGATACAGGCCGTGTGTTTCGATGAACTTCTCGACCGCTCGCGGTGTGCGAAAGCGAATACTCTGCCCGCGCGCCACGCGCTGGCGGATGTCCGTGCTGCTCAACTCGATGATCGGCATCTCGACTTGCTGCTCGCGAATCTCCTCCAGTCGTTTGGTCGTTAAGAGATGGCGGATGGCCGAAAAGTCCGGCTCGGGCGAACCAGCTCGGCGAACGACTAGCGGCACTGCGAGTTCACACAGCCGCTGAGGTTCGCGCCATGTGGGCAGATCCTTCAGCGAGTCGGCTCCCATCAGAAAAAACAGCGAGCATCCAGGCTGTTGCTCTGCCAGCGCGGCGAGCGTGTCGACCGTATAGCTGACACCGCCCCGGTCGATCTCGATCGTCGACACGGCCAGTTGCTCATGCCCACCGATGGCCAAGTTAACCATTTCGATGCGATCGCGAGCCGAAGTCATTGCCTGCAACTGTTTATGGGGAGGAACAGCTGCCGGAACGATCAAAACGCGATCCAACCGGCACTGCTCTCGGCACGTCTCGGCCAACAACAAATGGCCATAGTGAATCGGATCGAAGGAACCGCCAAGGATTCCGAGTTTGTCATTGGTCATTGGTCATTGGTCATTGGTCATTGGTCATTGGTAGTCACTGGCAAGTTTGCCCGTTACGATACCAGTGACAAATGACAAATGACAAGTGACCGCTGATAAATGGCCAAGCAACAGGAACTATTCGACAGCGAACCCGCTCCGTGGGAGCTCGACGAGACAGACGACCGTCTTGTCGCGACGATCGTCCTGCCAGAAGCTCCGTACGGCCCCTTTGACTATGCCGTGCCGGAACCGCTACGGTCGAGTCTCCAGCCGGCAATGCGCGTCCGCGTGCCACTCGGCCGTGGTAATCGCACTGTCGTCGGCTACTGCATTCGAGTATCCAATCAGATCCCTCACGAGCTACGGTCGCATCGCTTAAAAGACGTGCAATCGCTCGTCGATCACGCACCGCTCCTCACGGCGTCCATGTTGCGACTGACCGAATGGATGTCCGAGTACTATCTCTGTCCGTGGGGGCAGGTCTTGGAAGCGGTCGTTCCGGCTGGCGTGCGACACCAAGCCGGCACACGCGAAGTAACTTACCTCAGCGTCCCGACGAATGTGGCCGCGCGGCTCACTCAGCTGAAACTGCCGCGCAAGCAAGCCGAAGCTTTACGCATGTTGGCCGCTTCGACTCGCCCGTTGACCGTAGCCGAATTGTCAAAGGCTGCGAAGTGCACCGCCGCGCCGATCAAAGAACTAGAACGCAAAGGTCTCGTTCGCGCCGAGACCTGTCGCGAGCTGCGCGAGATGGGCAACAAGCCGTCGGTCGAACGCGACAATCGCTTGCAACTCAACGCCGAACAACAAGTCGCACTGACGAAGACGCTCGATGCGTTGAACTCGCAACGCGCCGAGACGATCTTGATTTTCGGTGTGACCGGCAGCGGCAAGACCGAAGTCTACATGCAGGCCATCGACGAAGTGGTCGCGTTCGGTCGTCAAGCCATCGTGTTGGTTCCCGAGATCAGTCTCACGCCGCAAACCGTGTCTCGCTTCCGTTCACGCTTCGATCATGTGGCGGTGCTGCACAGCCATCTCAGCAACGTCGAACGCAATGCCGAATGGCGCGAGATTGCCAGCGGGCGAGTTCAAGTTGTCGTCGGAGCGCGTAGCGCCGTCTTTGCTCCTACGCCACATCTCGGCTTGATTGTGATCGATGAAGAACACGATTCCTCTTTCAAGCAAGACAGCCTGCCGCGCTATCACGCTCGCGATGTCGCACTGCAACGAGCCGCGATGGAGCATGTTCCCGTGGTGCTTGGCTCCGCGACTCCGTCACTCGAGAGTTGGAGTCGCGCGAAGCAAGGCGCGTTTCAGTTAGTCGAACTTGAAAAGCGCATTCTCGATCGCCCGTTGCCGCATGTCGGCACGATCGACTTGCGTACCGAATATCAAAGCCGGGCTTCGCGAGGTGCCATCAGTCGCCCCTTACATCAATCGATGACGGCGGCGTTGAAGGAGAAAGGGCAAGTCATCTTGCTGCTGAATCGGCGAGGATTTTCGACCAGCATTCAGTGCCCGGCTTGCGGCGAAGTCGTGAAGTGTCCCGACTGTGATATCGCGCTAACCCATCACCGGGAAGGCGAGAAGGCCGTCTGCCACTATTGCGATTATCAGATCATCGCTCCGCCGGTCTGTCCCAGCTGCCAGTTCGAGGGCATCCGCTACGCCGGGCTTGGCACGCAGCGACTCGAAGCCGAAGTGCGTGCTCGTTTCGGCGAGGCACGCGTGTTGCGAATGGACAGCGATACGATGCAGAAACCAGGCAGCCACGAGCAGGCGTTCGCTCGTTTTCGCGCGGGCGAGATCGATATCCTGGTCGGCACTCAAATGATTGCCAAGGGCCTCGACTTTCCAAATGTCACGCTGGTCGGCGTGATCAATGCGGACACGGCGTTGCACTTTCCAGACTTCCGCGCATCGGAGCGAACATTCCAGTTGGTCACTCAAGTTGCCGGTCGAACCGGGCGCGGCGAGCGCGGAGGCCACGTGCTGGTACAAACTTTCAGCCCCGAGCATCCCGCGATCATTGCCGCCACGAAGCACGACTATCGTATGTTCGCTGACGTCGAGTTGCCGATTCGCGAAGAGTACGGTTATCCGCCCTCATCATCGATGATGCGAGGTATCGTCCGCGGCCCCAGCGAGCGAATCACCGAGAGTTTCACCGAACATCTTTGCGACGAGATACAACGCGGCATCGACGAGCAGTGTCCTGGCGCGCGACTGCTCGGCCCTTCCCCTGCCCCGATCAGCAAGCTGCGCGGCAAGTTCCGTTTTCATTTCTTGTTATTCGGTCAGAACCTCGACGCGCTCCGCAAGATCGTGCGCGAAACAACGGCCAACGCCAAACCGCCCGAAGACGTACAATGGGTGATCGACGTCGATTCGCTCGACATGCTGTAGTTCGACGTAGGTTAGGCTTCAGCTTATCGCACGTGTGACGGCAAGCTGAAGCCTAACCTACGTCCTGTGGCAGGCTGAAGCCTGCCCTACGCCAGTGACCTGAAATGCCCTGGTTCGAGCTTCTCAAACTACGTAGAATGCCAACGCAAGTCGTTTTCTTTCACGCAGCACCCACATGCTAGGTTCATGAGCTATCGCAGCATCAAACGCGCGCTCGGCGAAACCAATCTCGAACGGAAGTGCCGCGTTCTATTTGGACTGTGCTTGGCAGCGCTGATCGCGGGCACGTTTGTTTGGGTTTACTACCAAGCACAAGGTGTTGTGCTCAAGGCGACGCGGACAGAAGGCCGCAACGCATTAACTAATCAGCTCTTGCGCCGACATTGGGAAACCTGGGTGACGGAGTCAAACCCAGGTGAACGCGAGTTCCTGGAGAAGATACTGGATGATTTTACGTATCGTGAGTATGAGACCGATGTTCTCGGTCTCGATCCCGTCGAACTAATCTCGCTCCGGTCGACCGTTCCGACTGACAAAGTGGAACTCTCAATTCTTCAAGAGTTAAAGGCTAAATTCGATTCTCAAGAGTTGTCGCTGGCCACGGCATCGGAGAACGAAAAGTCCCGCGAGTTCACTAGTTTTACCAAAGGGGAAATCTATAAAGAACGCCAACTCCCGGAGAAGAATGAGTATCACTACTATCAGCCAGTTTACTGGGGAGCCAGGTGTATCCTTTGCCATCAGCCCGCTTTGACCGGGGCATCCGCCGCCGGCGATATCAGTAGTGCATCGGCTCCCGGTCAGCCGTTTCGGGTTGTTAAGGTTGTTATTCCTTATGAAGAAACAAAACAGGCGCTCCTGAATGCTTGGACTGGCCTGATCGGCGTGGGTATTCTAACTGTCTTCCTCGCCATGATTGCGCTTTACGTTATTGTGCGATACGTCATCGTCAAACCGCTGAAGCACCTTCGTGATGTCAGCGAGGAAATCAGCAAGGGAAACACGGGGCTACGGGCAGAGATCAATACGCACGATGAGTTCGAAGAACTCGCCGACGCGTTCAACCGCATGATGCGGCACATGACCGAGGCACAAGACGAGCTGCGCGATGTCAACGCGAACTTGGACGCCAAGGTTGATGAGTTAGCACAGTTGAATATGCGGTTGTACGACATGAACCGTCTGAAGAGCGACTTCTTGGCGAACATGAGCCACGAGTTGCGGACGCCGTTGAACAGCATCATCGGCTTCTCCGATGTGTTGCAAGGAATCGACTCGTTGAACGACAAGCAGCGCCGCTATGCACAGAACATCCAGAAGTCGGGACGCGTGTTGCTGGAGATGATTAACGACATCCTCGATCTCGCCAAACTCGAAGCGGGCAAGATGGAAGTGCGACCGAGCGAGTTTCGCTTGGACATCGTGTTGAGCGCCCAATGCGACATGGTGCGATCGCTGACGGAAGAAAAGAACATCGATCTGGATTTGGTCATCGCGGAAGACGATCCACTGGTCTACCAGGATCAGAGCAAGATTCAACAGATTCTCACTAACCTGCTGTCGAATGCGATCAAGTTCACGCCCGAAGGAGGTCGCATCACTGTTACCGCGCGGCACTTACCCGGCGACAAGCTCGAATTGACCGTCGCTGATACAGGCATCGGCATCGCGAAAGAAGATCGCGACGTCATCTTTGAGAAGTTTCGCCAGAGTAGCACGGTGCTCAATAATGACGGTTTGACGCGCGAGCATTCGGGAACTGGACTGGGCCTGTCGATTGTTCGCGAGTTATGTAAACTCCTCGGCGGTGACATCACGTTCGAAAGCGAACTCGGCCAAGGCAGCACGTTCAAAACGATCCTGCCTTGGAATCTCACCGATAAGCCGACGTTCAGTTCAGGCCTCTCGGAGAAGCTCGGCGAAATGGTCAGGCCGAACGCCTCCGAGCTGCGGGCTCACACCGTGCGGCCCGTCGCGTGAAGGGGTCGGGAGTCTTTTTCGGCCCAACATGTTCCCATTTGACAGTCTTTTCACCGAAAAAGACTCCCGACCCCGTACCCCACCCAATTCAATATGGCCTCACCGACCAAACCACTCCCTCGCGTTCACCTCTTCACCGATGGCGGTTGCAGTGGCAATCCCGGCCCTGGAGGCTGGGCCTTCATCCTGCGACATCTGGCCTCTGATAAAGAGATGGAGAAGTCCGGAGCCGAGCGGACGTCAACCAACAATGCGATGGAACTGACCGCCGTGGTGCGCGGCTTGGAGGCACTCAAGACCAGCTGTCACGTCGAGCTGTTTACGGACAGTGTGTATGTCGGCAAGGGACTCACCGAGTGGATGCCGAAATGGAAGGCCAACGGCTGGCGTCGGCGTGAAGGTACATCCTGGAAGCCGGTGAAAAACGAAGAACTATGGCGCGAACTCGATCGGCTGGCGGCCAAGCACGAACTTGTCTACACGCGAGTCGCGGGACACAGCGGGCATCCGGAGAACGATCGCTGTGACGAACTCGCCGTGGCGGCGTATCAGAAATATCTGTGAGAGAGAACGACGAAAGACCCAATTCATTCCCCATTCCCATTCCGCCCCATTACAATACGGGCATGAACGCCCACGCCGACAAGTCGCCTGCCGAACAACTGCTCACTCCGGTTCAATACCTCAAGGGCGTTGGGCCGCATCGTGCCGAGTTGCTCGAACGATTGGGGCTGCGGCGGGCGGTGGATTTGCTCTTTTTCTTCCCTCGCGACTATCAAGACATGAGCGAGTTGCGCGAGATCCAGCAACTTGAAGAGAATGTTCCGGTCAGTGTCTGCGGCGTGGTCGAAGAGATCGACGAACGCAACACGGGAACGGGGCGATCCATGTTGGGAGTCCTGATCCGCCAAGAGACTCAGTTCCTGCGTTCGCTCTGGTTCAATCAACCGCACATGCGACAGAAATTCGCGGTGGGACAACGAGTACTCTTGTCGGGCAGGCCGCGATTGAACGGCCTGCGATGGGAAATGACTCACCCGCGAGTCGAGGTTCTCGCCCCAGGTCAAGATCCGCCGAGCGGACGTATCTTGCCAACCTACTCGTTGACCGACGGGCTCACACAACCCGCGATGCGACGCATTGTCGGCGACGTTACAGAACTCTACTCCGGGTTCGTCGAAGAAGTGTTTCCGACGTCGCTTCTCGCCGCGAAGAAGCTGCTTCCCATCGCCGAAGCATTGCGACAGATCCATGCACCCGCCGGGAATGAACAACTGGAGCGGGCTCGTCGGCGATTCATCTATCAAGAGCTGTTCTTCATGCAACTGGCGCTTCGCTTGCGCCGGCACAAGCTTCAGCTTGAGCAACGCTCCTCGTCGCTGCCGGCAACGGCCAAGATCGACGCTCGCATCCGCCGCTTGTTTCCATTCGAGTTGACTGGAGATCAGCAGCAGGCGATCGCGGACATCTCGCGAGACATGCAGTGCGAACATCCGATGAACCGCCTTTTGCAAGGCGATGTCGGCAGCGGCAAAACGGTCGTCGCCGAATATGCGATGCTGCTGGCCGTCGCCCATCAACATCAAGCCGCCTTGATGGCCCCGACGGAATTGCTCGCTCGCCAACACGTGCGCACGCTGTCGAGAGACTTGCGAGAGAGCCGCGTTCGCATCGCCTTGCTAACGGGATCGCTCTCCGCCGCCGAGCGACGAACAACTTTGGAACAGATCGCGGCGGGGGAGATCGACTTGATCATCGGCACCCACGCCATCGTTCAAGCCGACGTGCATTTCCAACGCCTGGGCCTCGTCATTATCGACGAGCAACATCGCTTTGGCGTGAACCAACGAGCTGCCTTGCGGCAAGCCGGGCTCGATCCACATTACTTGGTGATGACCGCGACGCCCATTCCGCGAACCATTTCGATGACGTTGTTCGGAGACCTCGACGTGTCGACAATCAAGCAGGCACCTCCGGGACGCCAAGCCGT
>CAUJKL010000644.1 GCA_963204995.1 Planctomycetota bacterium
ATCCGTCACCAACACCGACAGCATCCCGCCGAGGATCGTGTAGGCTGCGACAGCCAGCAGCAGCACGGTCATCGTGATTTCGAGGTAACTCGGATCGAACCCGGTCACCAGCACGAGAAACTCGCCGCCGATACGCAAAAACACGCCCATGTTCAACAGCCCGCCGAGTACAATCACCACGCCCGCAGCCCAGCGTACGCGCGGCCCAAATTTTTTCTCGAACAGTTCCGGGATCGTCATCGCTCCGGAATCGCGCAGCGGCTTGACGCAGAAGCCGGTCACGCCGACCACGAACATGGCCAGCGCCTGCATCAATCCTGGAGTCGTTCCCGCGAACCCGAACTTGTATCCCAGCTGAGCCGTGTACATGCAAGTGATGATGCCGAACTCCGTCGCCGCCAACGACGCGATACCGAGATACAAATCCATCTCGCGTCCGGCCACCAGAAAATGCTCGACCTTGCCGACGTACTTCCGCACGGCGAGCCCGGCGATCATCGTCACCAGCAAATACAGCCCCACAATGCTGCCATCAATCGGCCAAGAGAAATTCACGCGTCCTCCAGTAAGATGGCCACCATCGGCCGACGCTATTTGTAATCACTGATCGCGAAAAAGGCGACCGACATCGAGCAAAAGGAAGTGTGAGCGGGAATTTATCTCGCGGCTTAGATGTGGTACTCTAGGGCATGGTTGGTTCCCCAGGTGAAATGGGAAAGGATCAATCGGTTCGTTGTCGGTTGCACGTCCGCAGGCCATTTAGTACCCAACAGATTTAGAAAGAGGTAGTCACGGGGGGGTAGTCCCCAATTGAAGAGAAGATCTAAAAACCAGTCTTGACCATAAGACACTACATTTGTCCCTGTAGCTCAGTTGGATAGAGCATCGGTCTTCTAAACCGGCGGTCGCAGGTTCGAATCCTGCCAGGGACGCTTCGCTAAAGTCAATTCAATAAAGCTTTTAGCTTCCGATATCCACTCACCGCTAGCACGTCATCTATTTACTTGCTGCATAAGACGGAATGCTATCGACGGCCTGCGACTGCTTGCCGGAGGACTCGTTAATCTGGGAGGCACTTTCAAGGACTCCAGTGTGCGAGATTCTCAAGCTGGGATCGGTTGAGTTCGACTTGGAACCGTTCAACAAATTCGCCGCTCGCAGCGTCGATGACCGCGAGTTGAAGTACGCAGGTACAGGGCACGGTGGTCTGAGTCGGCGAGATCGTTCCAACGAGTAGGTGGGAAGCGTTCGCCTGCCGAGCAGTTTCCGATGCAGACTTAGCGTCCCAGAACGCTTTATCTCCGGCACCTCCACGAAAGTCTTGCGGAAGGTCTTCGGCTAGTACGATGGGGACTTGTAGCTTTGTTAGCCCCGCACGGAACTTTGCCGCCAACGTGGCTCCATTCTGAACCGTGAACTGATAGAGCCGTTGCTGCTGTGCGCGGTTGAGCCGGTTGGCCGTGATTTGCAGTTTCGGATCCGTCAAACGAAACTCAGGGTCGATTACCGCGACTTTGAGTCGCTGCCCCTTTTTCGGTACTGCAACGTCGTTGTCACCCAGTTGCACATTGGTAATGCTTTGAACACTGGCCGAACATTGCGTCTCATCGACCGTCGAGACAACCAGTTCGACGGATAGCGGATTCTGTTGAATCTCTCCCGATTCCAATTGAGTAAACCGTACAACTCCAAGTCGATCGGTTGGCGAAATACCGTGCTGTTTGCCTAAGCCAACTCGCGCTGTGGAACCATCTACCTGAAGAATCCGTCCGCCCGCCGGTATGATGGCACTCGATGTTCGCCAGAGCAAATATCGCATTTCATGCCCACTCGGAACATCCTTAAACGAGTCACTGACCGGTGACAGCTGCAGTTCGCTCCGGGGCCATTCGACGCGTTCGTTGGCGAATAAGTCACGAAGCAAGATACTAGACGAGTCGCTCGCTTGCTCGATATGCAATAGTGCTGGCGGGCGCGCGGTAACGGACGCATCGGTCGCGAGGAGTTGTGGCGCTCCAAGTGGAACGCTCATCAAGTCAGCAGATCGCGACGAACTGCCAACAAAGTCCACCCTGGCGAGTCGACCGGTGCGGAGGCTACATCGCAATGCGGTAACTTCGGGTTCCATATCTCTGGAGAATTTGCGATCTCTCTGGTCCGACCAAACAATGGCCCCGGTTCGAACGTCCACGAGCCGCACATCCAGTTCGTAGGAGCCCCCACTTTGCGGCCAACGGATGTTCGCCAGAACCATGTGACTTGCACAATACATGGAAACAAAGTTGCTTTCAGTTCGGCCTCGGAACTCTGGATCGTCTGCCAACTCTCTCTCGTCCCTCAGGTCTTGTGTCGACTCTCGTTCGAGGAGCGGTATTTCGAGTTGGGCCAGTTTCTTTCGTAGTTCCCCTTGGAGGCTATCCTCGAATCTCTTGATTTGCCTGAATGCCCTTTCTATTTCTTCACGTTCGCGGCGGTCGCGCTCTAGTTTCGTCTCTCGTTCCTTGCGTGCAGCGTTATCACTCATGCCACCGAAGAGCGTTGCCAGCAGTCCGACTCGAACCTCGATGTCGGCATGCGTGAGGTTCTGCACTTGCATGTAGCGTTGCCATTCCCTGTCGTCCATCTGGCGCATGTCGTTGAGTTCGTTGGGGTCAATATCGAGCTTCACTTCTTTGAGCGCGACAGCGACATACCGCTCGTCGTCCTTGGTGCTGACGTGTTTCGCGATCTGAAAAGCACAGTAGTCAACAAAATCGATTTGTTTCCAGTCACGCAACTCCTGTTTCGACATCCCCCGCATGCTCCCAGGAAGGATGTGCTCGGCCTTAAATGTTCGAGGTTCTGGCTCCAGGAGAGGATGGAAGGAACTGCTGTCTTCGGACACCTGCCCGACTTGCCAACTCCCGTTTCTGACATCACGAAAGGCGATGAGATTGTCTTCGGCGGGCCCAAACTGTCTTGGGCGAAAGAACCCGTGAACTTTGTCGGAATGCGAAGTGGACAATCGATCCCCTGGTTGATATCGGGCGTAAACTTCGCGGGCCAAGGCAGGATCCAAACCAAGGATTGGCAGTCCTTGGCTTCGACCGTACTCGATCGCCTGTTCCGCCTCCGCTTCCGTCGCCTTCGCCACGACTTCGTACAGATCCGAGGTTGGCTTCGTCATGCCGACCGCATAGTGGGCAGGGTTGACCAGCAACAAAGTCGCTCGTGCCCAAGGCGTCGGATCGAAAGTGGCAACTTTGGGTTCGTCCCGTTCTTCCACCGACATAGAACTTGAGCTTGAACTTGAGCTTGCTTTTTCATCGGCAAGCCGCAGCGGTTGCGACTCATTCCGAACGTCCGCAGCAGGCTCGGTATCTTCCATGTCGGTTGCGAATGGATCAATTTCGTTGATGTCGGTCGGCGGGACGTCAGTTATCCCCATTTCCGCCACAGACGGTTCGACCGCGGGCGTTTCGCCTTGACGCGGAATCGTGAGGACGCACACGGCCAGGATCGATGTCGTCAGAAGTCCAAGACCAACCCCGGTCATCACGAGCGGAGTACGGATCGCGCGGGAATCCACGTCTTCCGAAACACCCAACTCGTTTAGTCGATCGCGGCAAGCATCTCCTAGTTCGTCGCAGACTTTGATCTTCGCCCTTAACACATCCGAACCGTGGCCGGTTTCATAAGCTTCTCGCCCAATGGTTGTGAGAAGTTCCATTCGTGTGCATTCGAGTTCTGCGATCTCGGCGCGAATTGGCTTCGCTAGTGCAGCGGTGCTCTTGGCGGCGGTCACTGTACTCAACTTTGCTCGCAGCTCTTCCGTCTTTGAGAGCACTTCGTCAAGACCCTGGCAATGGTCACTAGCGATGGGGCTATTCTCCGCTTCCAGCAGTTCGATACCAAGTTCGGAGTACGCGGTTGTTAGCGACTCACGTAGACCGTGGATTTGCCCCAGGACACTTTTCGCCTTCCCCCAACCATCGTTCCTTGCTCCTCGCTCCAAACGCCACCGCCTCCCGAGACCAGAAACCTACCGTCGGGCGAAGTTGCGATCGCGTCGAAACGTACAGTTTCCGCAGCAAACTCGTGAACCACGTCGCCCGACGCTAGACTCCGAATGCTCAGGCTGTCAGCTTGCCCGATGATGAGATGGCGTCC
>CAUJKL010000645.1 GCA_963204995.1 Planctomycetota bacterium
GCTACCCGAAGGTGAAGTCAAACAGATTCTCTACAACTTGATCCGCAATGCCATCCAAGCTTCGCCGAGTTCTGCGGCGGTGACGATTCAAATTGAGTATTCGGACAGTGAGGTCAGCGTGACCGTTGCCGACCAAGGTGCGGGCATCGCAGAAGACGTTTTGCCGCACATTTTCGATCCCTTCTTCACGACCAAAGGCGGCCAGCCGAAGAGCGGAATGGGTTTGGGCTTGTCGGTTTCGCGAAGTTTGATTGAGGCGATGGGCGGTTTTATTGAAGTTGATTCCAGCGTTGGGAAAGGCAGCCAATTCACGGCCATTTTCCCCGCACGCATTGAGGTAGGAGCAGATAACGGAGAGAATGGCAACTTGAAAAAGCAGTAAGTCCTTTGCAGCCGAGTTTACTAGATCGTCGAAGCACATGCTTGCGGTTACAACAAACAAATGACTGACCAACGAACTGCCAGGATCCTGGTCGCCGACGACGAACCCCTGTACTTGAGGACGACCGGTGAACTGCTGCGCAAAGCGGGCTACGAGTGCGAGTGTGTGCCGGATGCTCACGCAGCGCTCGAAGCACTTTCGCGTGAGTCGTTTGACTTAGTGTTGTCCGATCTGAATATGCCGGGCAACTTGAAGCTAGAGTTGTTGCATCAAGGGCGAAACGCGTGGCCGCATATCCCGCTGATCGTCATCACCGGTGTGCCATCGATTCCCACAGCGATCGAGAGCCTGCGGCTGGGCATCACCGATTATCTGCTGAAGCCGGTCAAATACGATGACCTCTTGTCGAGCGTCCGCCGCGCGTTGGCCCAGCGGACTGATCGGACGCCTATTGTCGATCGCAACGACGACGAGCGCCGCGCGCTCGCCGCGAAGTTTCCCGACATCATCGGGAACAGCCCCCCCATGCTCGAACTGTTTGACATCGTCGATCGCGTGGCGGGAACAGATACGAATATCTTGCTCACTGGCGAGAGTGGCACTGGCAAAGAAGTCGTCGCGCGGACCATCCATCAACACAGCACGCGTGCGAAACACAACTTCCAGGTTATCGATTGCACCGCCGTCCCAGAAACGCTTTTCGAGTCGGTGCTGTTTGGACACGTAAAGGGTTCGTTCACGGGAGCCGTGAAGGATCAGGCGGGACTTCTCAAGCAGTGCGACCACGGCACGGCTTTTTTCGACGAAATCGGCGAGTTGCCAGCACCGCTCCAAGCCAAGTTGCTCCGCGTTGTGCAAGAGCAAACCTTTACGCCTGTCGGCAAGAACACTCCCATCAAAGTCGATACGCGTTTCGTTTGTGCAACGAATCGTAATTTGGAAGCTGAGGTCAACGCAGGCCGATTTCGACGCGATCTATTCTATCGTCTCGTCGTGATCCACATCGAGCTCCCCTCGCTGCGGCAGCGAGGCGATGACGTCATCCTGCTCGCCGAACACTTTCTCCAGATCCTGCGGCCTGCGAGTTCTCGGGTTCAAGGCTTTTCCGACGAGGTCACTGCTTGTTTCCAAGAGTATCAGTGGCCTGGGAACATTCGTGAGCTCCGTAATGTGGTCGAACGCGCGGTTGCTCTGGCGAAGACCGAGACGATCGAAGTCAGTGATCTTCCGCCGTCGCTGCAGTCCTCCAAGCTCGACAAGCGGAAGCCTGCGACCGAAGTTTCCACTGCGTCTCGCTACGAAGCACTAGATGATGCCGAGCACAGCTACTTAACTTCCTTGCTGCATCAACACCACGGCAACGTTTCTCAAGCCGCTCTGCAAGCCGGCATGTCACGGCAGGGCATGCACAAACTGCTGAAGAAGCACGGGATTGCGGCGGCCGACTTTCGCGAGTGAGCTCAGGCGACAACACTTGCTCCTCCCGACGCCTGATTCAACGAGGTGCAACTTGGCAGGTGTCAACAGTAGGCGACAGTGTCTTCCTGCGGAGCCAAGGGCGAATCTCATCGAAGGGTCGTGTGTAATCGCCTCGTTCGAGTTCTCTGCTTGACTCCATCAGGGCTCGTGGTTACAAAACATGCTAAACATATACATCTTTCACTTCTTTAGCGAGTTAAACTTAAGATGCGACTTACGACGCATACCGATTTTGCTCTGCGCACGCTGATGTTTTTGGCGACGACTAACGAGCGGGCGACGGTGGCTCAGGTTGCTCTGCAGTATGGCGTTTCGACAAACCATATGGCCAAGGTCGTCAACCAACTGTCGCGGCTCGGTTACATCCGGAGCATCCGCGGGATTGGCGGCGGCATCGAACTTGCTAGACAGCCGGCTGATATTCGCCTCGGCGAAGTGATCGAAGCATTCGAAGGCAACATGCACATGCTCGAATGCGTGGCGACCAAGTACGTCTGTACGATACAATCGTTTTGCAAACTCAAAGGAGCCTTTGCTGAAGCCGAGCGCCTTCAATTGGAGTATTTGAACAGCGTCACACTGGCGGACGTTGCGCCCACTAAACGTCAATTCGGTCGCGCCAGTTCACTCACGTCGTGAATGATCAAACCGAATCCTGCCTCGAATAGGTTACCCTAACCCTCAGTTTACGGAGAAGTCATGAAGAAGCAGTATCCTCTCACCGTCTGTGTTGCCGCCGCCGTGTTAATGGCTGCCGTCACCATGTCCGGAATCAAAGTCACGACTGCCGATGAAAAACCGGCAGACGCGAAAGCGCCGGACAAGGCGGCCGTCGAGCGTTCTCGCAAAACGGTGCAAACGCTGGACAATATCTACAAGCAAGTCATTGTCCTCGTCACCGATAAATACGTTCACGATGAAGATGATTTTGCTGCGGGCAGTGCGGCGGTTCTCTTGTTTAAGAACATCTCGGGTTCCGGTTCGCACAACGTCCGACTACTGGATGCCACAGGTGAACCCTACGAGCCAAATAATGTCGCCAAGGACGACTTCGAGCGGGAAGGCATCAAGCGTCTGAAGGCCGGTGCCGCAAACTACGAGCAGGTGGTGAGCAAGGATGGCAAGCCGTATCTGCGAGCCCTCACGCCGGTGCCCGTCGTCATGAAAAAGTGCATTATGTGTCACGAGCACTACGCGGACGTGAAGCAGGGCGACCCCATCGGAGCGATCAGCTACATGGTGCCCATCGAATGACAACTAGTTGAGTCGGATGCCAAGAGACTATGAACCCAACCATCGACCTTGACGCTTTCGTTCGCGTGGCCGGCGACGCGATCATCGCCACCGACAAGGATGGCGTTATCGTGTTCTGGAATCCGGCGGCCGAGGAGATGTTCGGATTCGTCGCGGAAGATGCACTCGGGAAGTCGCTGGACTTGATCATTCCCGAGCACTTCCGTCGGCGGCATTGGGACGCCTATCGGCAAACGATGTCGAGTGGCAAGACCAAGTACGGCAAGGACGTATTGCGCGTGCCGGCCCTTCATCAAGATGGCCACACACTTTCTATCGCGGTGACGATCGCCTTACTGCAGTCGTCGACTGGCGACATCGAAGCGATCGTCGCCGTAGTTCGCGATGAAACCCAACGGTGGGACGAGGTGCGTGAACTGCGGCGTCGTTTGTTGGAATTAGAGAGTCGGACGGATTCCGTCTGAAACCCAGAGAGGTTGTGAAAAAATCGTGGGATAGGCTTCCAGCCTGTCATTTTCCCTGTATTTCTGACAGGCTGGAAGCCTATCCCACCCAATAAAATCACAGCCTCAGAGCGATAACAGAGAATCGACCCCAATAAACAGGAGTTCTGAGATGAAGACAACGCGGCAAATGGTTTATGGAATCGTGTGCGTGTTGGTGACCCTTGTCGGTGTGGATACGGTATTCAGCGACGAACCGGCAGAGGCGGCTCCACAGACTTCGCAAGGAGCTGCGACTCGGACTGCCGACGCTGAGCCAAGCGAACAGGAAGGAGTTTCTCTCGAAGCGGCCCGCGATCGCGCACAGCTAATGCACGACGTCTATGCGGCGACATTAGAAGTGTTGCATCACCGTTACTTCCACCGCGACAGGGCCATCATTCCTGCGCGTGCCATGCAAGACATCTTTGACGAGATCGAGCGACAGTCGAAGACGGAAGCCCGTTGGATTTCCGCAAGCATGAAGCCGATGAGCGTCGATCATGAGCCCACCAGCGACTTCGAGAAACGAGCCGCCCGGGAGATCGCCGCAGGCACGGAGCAACTTGAAGTCGTCGAAGATGGCTACTATCGCCGCGCCGGAGCGATCCCGCTGAGCGACGGATGTGTCGGTTGTCATGGCGGCTTCTTCAAGCCACAATCCAAGACTCCCAAGTTCGCGGGATTGGTGATCAGCGTCCCGATTCGCAACAGCCAGCCTGTCGAATCCAAATAGAAGAATCCAGGAAGGAAGCAATGCAAGTGGATAAGAAATCTAAGGTCGAGCACATCAAGGAAGGGAGTGCCGGCCTGCGCGGGTCGATCGTACAGGAATTGTCTAACGACTCCGACCACGTTAGCGACGCGACCACGAAACTGCTGAAGTTTCACGGCACGTACCAACAGGACAACCGAGATTCGCGCAAGGACCGTCGCAAGCAAGGTCTCGACAAAGAATTCATCTTCATGGTCCGCAATCGGATTCCCGGCGGAAAGATTACTGCCGCACAGTTTCTGGGGGAACTGGATATCGCCGACGAGTTCGGCAATGGCACGCTCCGGATTACGACGCGGCAGGGTATCCAATTGCACGGCGTCGTGAAGGGAAATCTATGGAATACGATTCACCAGATCAACGAGATCAAGCTCTCGACTCAATCGGCTTGTGGCGACGTGGAACGTAACGTCGTCTGCTGCCCGGCACCGCTGCGGCACAACGCGATTCGCGATCAATTGCAGCAGTACGCGGATTCGATTGCCGACCATCTTCGTCCGAGAACTCGCGCCTACCACGAGATTTGGCTGCAAGACCCGGCGACCGGCGAGAAGCAACAGGTCGTTGGCCCGCCGACGGAACCGGAACACGACCCGATCTACGGCCAGGCGTACTTGCCGCGCAAATTCAAAACGGGCATCGCCTTGTGTGAGGACAACTGCATTGATGTGTATGCCCAGGACGCTGGGTTATTGGCCGTCACTCGCGGAGATGCCTTGGTCGGATTTAACGTGCTGGTTGGCGGCGGCATGGGCACGACGCCCAGCAGCGACAACTGCTTTCCGGCGCTCGCTAAACGGATGGCGTTTGTCGCACCCGAGCATGTGCTACCGGTCCTGACCGCGATCGTGCTTGTTCAACGTGACTTCGGCAATCGTGCAGATCGCCATCAGGCACGAATGAAATATGTGATACACAATTGGGGCCTGGCAAAATTCAAGGCCAAGGTTGAAGAGTATCTGCCGCAAGCCGAATCGATTTGCGGCGTGCCGGCGGGGACCGTCCCGCGACCGTTGGCAGACCCCGATGCAGCGGACGTAACCCATCATCACGACCACCTGGGCTGGCACGAGCAGGGCGACGGCAAGTATTTTTTGGGTCTGCCGATCGAAAACGGACGCGTGAAAGACGATGGGGAGGTCCGTTTGAAAAGTGCGCTGCGCGAGATTTTTCAGCGATTCAAGCCGAGCGGACGACTCACCGCACAACAAAACATTCTCCTCTGCGATCTGGCCGCGCCGCTCCGGCACGATGTCGAACAAGTACTCAACGAACACGGCGTGCTCACCATCGATCGAATCAGCAATGTACGTCGTTTTTCCTTTGCCTGTCCTGCTCTGCCGACTTGCGGACTGGCCATCACGGAGAGCGAGCGGGTCATGCCTGTACTCCTGTCCGAATTGGAAGCCGAGTTAAGCCGACTCGGCTTGTCGGATAAGCAGTTCACCGTGCGGATGACAGGCTGCCCCAACGGATGTGCCAGGCCCTACAACGCAGATATCGGATTCGTGGGGCGCAGCGCTGATGGAAAGACCGGCGAAGGTAAATACACCATCTTCGTCGGCGGTAACTTGATCGGCACAAGGATGAGCGCAGTTTACAAGGATCTGGTTCCGATGAGCCAGATCGTAAGCGAACTGCGACCGCTGCTGCTGTATTACAAACAAGCTCAACACGACGGCGAAACCTTGGGAGATTTTTGCGACCGGATTGGAATTGAAGAATTGCTGCGATTCGACGACGAACAAAAGCAACCGAATTCCTCGGCTGTCGCATGAGAACCGCGGGGCGATGCAGCATGTGCATAGTTTCCAGGTCAGCTTGAAAGAGGGACTGCAACGTGAAGATAAGAACAACCCGCATTTCGTTGGCGACAATCCTCGCGTGCAGTGCGGTACTGTCGACATCTGGATTCATTGGGCTTTCCCAAGAGCATCGCGTTGAGGCCGCGGACGATAGCGAGGCCGTTGCCAAATCAGCCAACAATGCGCCGACGACGATTGCGGAAGCACGAGGACGTGCGCAGCTCCTTCATGAAACGATACACGGTGCCTTGCAGGTCATGCATCGCGATTTTTTTCGCGAAGATGAGAAGCTGACGATCCCTTCGCAGTCTTTGGAAGACGTGTTTCGAGAACTAACTCGCAGCTACGGTGTCGAAGTGCGATGGTTGTCGGTGAATACAGATGCCATGAACATCGATCACAGGCCCAAGACAGATTTTGAAAAGAATGCCGTGAAGGCACTCGCGTCTGGCGAAGGAGCGTTCGAAGCCATCGAGGACGACGTCTACCGTCATGCTGGTGCGATTCGTTTGGCGTCGCAATGTCTGAAGTGCCACGTACCAAATCGGACGAGCACGAAAGACCGCGCGGCAGGGCTCGTGATCACAATGCCGCTGGCGAAACAATAGTGAGAATGCCATGACCGTATACGCAGACTTGATCGCCCAATACGCAGCGGGTCCAGCACAGTTGAGACAAGCTGTCGCAGGAATGACCGAGGCACAGCTTAACGCCGCGCCGGTCCGCGGCAAGTGGTCGACTCGGCAAGTCATCTGTCACATTGCCGATTTCGAGCCCGTGTATGCCGATCGCATGAAACGCGTCATCGCCGAAAGTGAACCAACATTTTTCGGCGGCGACCCCGACGTCTTCGCCGCACGATTGGCTTACGATCAGCGAGACGTTGACGAGGAACTTCGGCTGATCGAAGCCGTCCGCCGCCAGATGGCCCGCATTTTGCACTCGCTTGGCGAAGATGATTTTCAACGCATCGGCCATCATTCGGTAGACGGCCCATTGACGCTTGAAACGCTGCTTCGACGCATCGTCGAACATATTCCGCATCACGTCGGATTCATCGAGGAGAAACGGGAGGCTCTCGGATCGTCCTGAGGCGATCTAAAAAAGCCACTAGAAATCGGAACCATCCGGTCCTGCCGCATCGGTGCGGCCACTGTGAACACATCTCATGGAAGGAGATTGACATGTTGGTATTATCGCGGAAAGACGGCCAGCAAATTATGATCGGCGAGGACGTTGTCGTCTCGGTACTGCGAGTGGCAGGCAACCGCGTCCGCATTGGAATCGACGCCCCAGACGCCGTTCGCATTCTACGTGGCGAATTGGAGTTTTTCGTCGATGGTCCGGCACCGGCGGTGGCGTACGAGCGGATTAAAGTGGAGTCTCAGTAACCATTCAGGCAGTTTCTCGCATCTCGCACGACGCTCGCTTCAACTGCAAGTGGAGATGGCTTGCGGAGCGAGACGTTTGCAACGGCGACAGTTGGGAAGTCGGCCAAACGCTGGTGCGGGTTTCGCAATCTCGACAACCGTGTTGGAAGTTAGCGCGGCGATGGAAGGTTAAAGACCTTGCGCTAGGGGTCTAGCAAACCGGGCGCACCGGGTGGTACTCCCGCGTGCTGCGCGAGGGCTTCGTCGTCAGCGGAATGTTGATGCTGCTTGTTGAGCGGCCCCAGGCAGAGTGGACCGTCGACAAGGTGAACCATATCATGCATCACGACAAGACGAACAACGACGAGACTGCCCGTCTGGCCACCCTCTCGCTACTGTCGTCCAACTAAACGTGCTCACGAGCGCGTACAAGCACACGAACGAACGCGACCTTACGGGAATGATTGACGACCTCTTATTGCTTCATAACCTCTGCCGGATCGCGAGATCGAAATCGATCGAGTTGGGTCAACGCCGTGTGGTCAGTGGCGATAGCCACGCTCTGCTGGCGATCGCGGAGGAATTGGTAGGCGACCGGGGTGATGAGGCATGAAACGGAGCTATTTCTTTCAACTACGCGGTCGATTGCTTTTTCTGATCTGCCTGGCCACGTTGCCGGCGTTTCTGTTTACCTTCTTCGTGGCTGAAAACGAACGCACCGCCACGCTTGCGCGAATGGAGCGGGATGCCTTGCACCTGGCTGGCCTGGCGAGCAGGGAACATGCTCACCAAGTCCGTGGTGCCCGCGAACTGCTGTCCTGGCTGGGTGCGAAGCTGGCGCGTGAAGGGCCGCAGTCGCCGATCATGACCGACCCGGATTTCTTACAAGCGCTGCTGGCCGGCCATCCTCAACTTGCCAACATCGGTGTCCTATCTCCCGACGGCCAGGTGCTCGCCAGCGCCTATCCGCTGGCGAGCAATCGAAGCTGGAAAGACAATCCAGCCTACCTGGCGGCATTACGCTCTCGCGAGGTCGCGACCGGGACGTACCTCATCTCGCCCATCTTCGAGCGGCCGACGCTCAATCACGCCTTTGCCGTTCGAGATGCCGACGGGCAGGTGATCGCGGTGCTATTCAACGGTCTCGATCTGGCTTGGCTCTCGGAAATGGCGCGCCAGAGCAATCTTCCCGACGACTTCTCTATGTTCATCGCTGACCGGGAAGGCCACGTGCTCACCTATGGTGGTTCCGTAGACCCCCAGCTCGCGGAGACCACCGAGTTGCACATCCCGGGCATTCTCAGTCTCTCACAATCTCGACACGGTAAGATGTTGGAGATCGGCGGCGCGGGAATTCGCCGCTACTTCGTGGCCGTGGAACTGGAAGAAGCATCGGAGTTGCTGGTGGCTGTTGGTTTGCCCTACGACCGAGTTGTGCGAGAAACGAACTTCGCCTTCTACCGGACGCTCGCTGGATTGGCGGTCCTCACCTTGTTCACCATCGTCGCCGTGTTTATCGCCGCCGAGCTGGGGATTCTGCGTGGCATCCGCTCGCTGGCCCGCACGGCACAGCGTTTTGGTGCCGGGGAGCTTTCCGCTCGGGCGAAGGCTCCGCGCGGACATAATGAGTTCGCGTCGCTGGCAGCAACGTTCAACACCATGGCCGACGCGCTCGAAGCCAGGCATCGCGAGGCCGTCGACGGTCAGGCCCGGTTGCGCGCACTGGCGAGCCGACTGCAGGTCGCCCACGAGACAGAAGCAGCACGAATCGCCCGCGAGCTGCACGATGAAATCGGTCAGATGCTCACCTCCCTAAAGATCGACCTGTTACGGCTACAGTCGCACTGCCCCGCGAGCGAACCGAACATGCCCTGCGCGACGGCTCTCCAAGAAGCGATTGGCACCATGAACCAGCAGATCGACACCGCGGTGGACTTCGTGCGGCGCATCTCCGCAGATCTTCGGCCCGGTGTACTGGACAAGCTCGGACTGACCGCGGCCCTCGAGTGGCTGGCTCGCAAAATCGAGGCACGCACAGACCTCGTCATCGAAGTCGAAGCAGACAATGTCGATGCAGCTTGCGACGAGTTCCTTTCGGTGACGCTGTTCCGAATTACGCAAGAGGCGCTTACCAACGTGGTTCGCCACGCCCGGGCAGACATGGTCAGAATCAGTCTCGTGACAACCGAGCAGGAAGCCGTTCTCACGATCTGCGACGACGGCCTGGGGATTGCAATGGATGCGGCCGAAGGTAGCGGATCGCTGGGAATCATCGGCATGCGTGAACGTGCGATGCTGGTCAACGGGCGGTTGTCGATCAATGGAGCCCCTGGGCAAGGAACGACCGTGACCGTTACCGTTCCGCTACAACTCACACCGGAGGCCGCTGATGCGAATCTTACTGGCTGACGATCACGCGATCGTGCGTTCCGGACTGTGCCGCATCGTCGCCGATGCATTTCCCGATGCCACGGTGGGCGAGGTTGGATCTTGCACGGAACTTCGCGACAAGGTTCGCGAAGCGAACTGGTCCGTGCTCGTGCTCGACATCGCGCTGGAAGATCGAAACAGTCTCGACCTGATGCCCGAGTTGAGGAAGCTCCGGCCTCACATGCCGATCATCGTCTTGAGCATGTATGGCGACCGTCAGTTCATCGTCCGCGCGTTACGCGACGGTGCCTCAGCTTATCTCACCAAAGACCGCGCTCCCGAGGAGCTTCTGCGGGCGATTCGGAGTGTTCTCCAAGGAAAGCGTTACCTGAGCGAGACCGTGGCAAAGGAACTCGCCGACCATGTGGCCATCGTCGGCTCCGGATCGGAGGCACCGCACGAACTGCTCTCTTCGCGCGAGTACGAAGTGCTGCTGCTGCTGGCTTCGGCTCGAACCGTGTCCGAGATCGCGGCCCAGCTAGATTTGAGCGTGAAGACGATCAGCACCTATCGCACTCGCATTCTCGAGAAGATGGGCATGAGTTCCAACGCTCAGCTCATGCGGTATGCGATGCAGCACGAGCTGGTGTAATAAGTCGTGTAGGACAAACACCGACGCGATTTTCCCCATGATCCTACAAGGCTGTCGGACGCGCGCGGACATCTTATTCTGGGGGAATAGCCGATACTTCAAGCATGAAAGCTGTGCAAGAGTATTACGGCCAGGCAGATCACGAACTTGATCGAGTTTGTGAGGGAGTGACGCCCGACGCGGCCAATCACTTGCGGATGCGTTTGGCCGAAATGCATCCGGCCTATTTCGCAATGGCCATGGCGACGGGGATTGTGGCGATCTCGTGCCACTTGTTCGGACTCCGACATCTCGCCATCGCGCTCTCCTGGATCAACTTGGCTGCCTATCCCGTGCTGTGGATCCTGTACATCGCGCGTGCGATACTGTTCGGTGATCGCGTTGTGGCCGATTGGTGGGATCATGGGCGTGCTCCGGGGTACTTCACGGTCGTCGCCGCAACGGGCGTCTTGGGCGCGCAAGTGATGCTGCTACACGACGGGCTATTCGCGGCGAAGATTCTGTGGTGGGTGTGCGTCGCATTGTGGGCGGCCTTTACCTACACGATTTTCACGCTGCTTACGGTAACCGAAAAGAAACCATCGTTCGAGGAAGGAATCAACGGCGGTTGGCTGGTTGCCGTGGTGGCCACGCAATCCGTCTGTGTGTTGGGATGCACGCTCCATGGAGCTGTATTAGGAGTGGGTAATCGAGACGTCGCGCTGTTCGTGCTGATGTCTTTTTGGCTGGGCGGTGGAATGCTCTACCTCTGGATCATCGGACTCATCTTCTTTCGCTATATGTTCTTTCGCTTTTCGCCGAACGATCTCCAGCCGCCTTATTGGATCAACATGGGAGCGGTCGCGATATCCGCCTTGGCGGGCGCGTTGCTCGCCGAGACGGTCGAAGGCTCGCCGCTGCTCGCGCCGTTGCGTCCCTTTATCCTGGGACTGACCATCATGTTCTGGGCGACGGCGACTTGGTGGATCCCAATGCTGCTGGTCCTCGGCATCTGGAGACATTGCGCCCGAGCGATGCGGATTTCCTATGATCCGCTCTACTGGGGCCTGGTTTTTCCAGTCGGAATGTATTCGGTATGTACGTTTCAACTGGCGGATGCGCTCGACGCGTCTTTTCTTTTGTGGATTGCGAGGATCTTTGTCATTGCAGCCGCGTCGGTGTGGCTGTTGACTTTTTTCGGGCTGGCCGGACGGCTGCTCTACGTAGTGCTGCTTGCGTTTCAGCGACGCAGCGTACTACGAACCATGAACAGCCCCATAGTTCACAGCTCGCCTGTTCTTGAAGAAATTGGAGGTACTATCCCATGAGCATTGCCAAAGAAATCACACATACGCAGGTGGAGGCCGTCGACTATGCACCTCGCACAAAGGCGGAAGTCCATGCCCGGGCCGAGCGACACATGCGAAGTGGCAAGCGGCTGGTGATCAGCGGTTTCGTTGTCGCCGTGTTGGGCATTGTTGCGTATTGTTTCGTCGGCCTCAGCGCCGGCGTGAATCAACAAACCGGTTCGGCGTTCCTGGAGAGTGCGGGATGGCTGACTGGAGCCACGCTGGGGATCGTCGGACTCGGCACGCTGCTGTGGCTGGTGGGATCGGTCCTGTACGTCAGCGGAGGAATGGACAGCGACCCAGACGGCCCCGACCTCTACTTCTAGACTGTTATCTAGTGCGTCATCCAGACGACTAAAGCGTGGGGTAAGCTTCCGGCTTGCCGACGCTGTTTTACGCAAGTTGGCAGCATTCCGCTGGTTGACGCCGTCTTGCTGCGAGCCGACAATGGGCTTTGATTCCGGTTGTCAATTGCGCACTCACCCCCCTTAAGAAAATCGAATTCAGCCTGCGTGCCCCACGCACGATCGCTCGGATCAAGACGATTCACCAACGAGCCATCGAATTCGAAACGACCAGCAGCGGAATGGTCAAGTTCGCACGACCGCTAGGCGCCAGCGACTACATCAAAGTCATGTATCAGCGAACTCTATGTATAGCGAGAGAACAACAATGCCCAAAAGTTTAGCCGCACGTATCGTTCCTCTGGTTGTGAGCGCCATCCTCCTCACAGTCGGTGACTTCAGTCTACTCGCTCGCGATGCGAAGCCCGTCTTTCGCGCGGGAGCGGCAACCAGCAATATCACGCCGCCGCTGGGTGAATTGATTGTTGGAGGATGGACACCGATTCCGGCCACGAACATTCATGACGAACTTCACGCACGTTGCCTCGTGCTGGACGATGGAAAGGTGAAGTTGGCTTTCGTACTGTGCGATAACGTCGGCATTCCCGTGGAAGTATTTGATTTGGCGAAACAACAGGTGCATGAGGCGACCGGAATGCCCGCGTCGTACTTGCTGATGGCCGCCACACACACGCACTCGGCCACCACGGCCCGTGGCCCGTGTAAAGTGATTCGCGAGTCAGAGCTGACCGATTATCAAAAGTTTCTGGCCCGCCGTATCTCCGATGGCGTGCGGCGAGCGATTGAACAATTGGAACCGGCTCGCATCGCCTGGGGCAAGGTTGACGAGCCCTCGGAAGTGTTCAACCGCCGCTGGCATGTCAAGGATGCCGCCTTGCTGACCAATCCGTTTGGCGGCGTCGATCAAGTGCGGATGAATCCGCCGCGCGGCAGTGCCGCCTTGGACCGACCCGCTGGTCCGACCGATCCCCAGGTCAGTTTTGTTTCCGTTCAGAGCCTCGACGGACGTCCGATCGCGTTGTTGGCGAACTACTCGCTGCATTATGTGGGCGGCGTGCGTTCGAGCGACGTCTCGGCGGACTACTTCGGATACTTTGCGAAATTCATCGAGAAGAAGCTGGGAGCCACGGAGCAATCACCGCCGTTCGTGGGCATCCTTTCCAACGGGACCAGTGGCGACGTGAACAATATCAACTTCTCGGAGGTGAGCGCGCGGAAATATAAGAGCTATGAAAAGATGCAGGAAGTTGCCGAGAAAGTCGCCAGTCGTGTGTATGAAACTCATCAGCAACTGGAGTTTCATGATTGGGTCGCACTCGGTGCGGCGGAAACTCGCCTGGCCTTGAAAGTCAGACAGCCGACCCCAGAGATGCTAAAGCACTTTGCAGAGATCGCATCGCAGGAGAGCCAGCAGTCGCCACAGCGGCAGGGGCGCGAAGCGATCTATGCCGAACGCATTGCCATGCTGAAAGATGCGCCCGAGGAGATTCACGTCCCGCTGCAAGCCTTTCGCATCGGCGATCTAGGAATCGCGGCCATTCCCTTCGAGACGTTTACCGAGACCGGTCTCGAAATCAAAGAACGCGGCCCCTTCGGCCAGACCTTCACGATTGAACTTGCCAACGGCTCGTACGGCTATTTGCCCACTCCCGAACAGCATCGATTGGGCGGCTATGAAACGTGGCTGGGCAGTAACTATGTCGAGAAGGATGCCACGACCAAAATCGTGGCGACGTTGTTAGACCTGTTTCAAACGCTCAAGCAGACCGGCGAGTAAAACCAATGTCCCCGAAGAAAGACATCGCACGTACAAAAACCCATTGGTCTTTACTGCTGATTCTGCTGATTGCCAGCGGAACATTCGCACACGCAGAGGACTATGTACTTGAGCAAGATGTCATGGTGCCAATGCGCGACGGCGTGCGACTGGCGACCGACATCTATCGTCCTGTCCGGGATGGCAAGCCGCTGGAAGAGGCGTTGCCTGTCATCCTGACTCGACTGCCCTACAACAAGCAGGGCGGCAAGACGATGGGCGCGTATTACGCCACGCATGGGTATGTCTTCGTCGCCCAGGACACTCGGGGACGCTACAACTCGGAAGGCATCTGGCACATGCTCACCGACGATGGCCGCGACGGCGTGGACTGCGCCGCGTGGATCGGCCAGCAGTCGTGGTGTAACGGCAAGATCGGGATGATCGGCACTTCCTATGTCGGTGGCACGCAGCACGCCCTGGCATTGGCCGGAGCGCCGGAGTTGAAGACCGTGATTCCTGTAGATGCGATGTCGAATCTCGGCCGTCAGAGTCTCCGCAATGCCGGGGCTTTCGAGCTGCGATTTTGGAATTGGATCTTCTTGAACGCTGGGCGCGGCAGCCGTGCGGCTCACGATTCCGGCACGGCCGAAGTGCTCGCCGAGATGGCGGGCCAGCGTTTCACTTACCTGGATAACATGCCGACGCGCCGCGCGGTCACGCCGCTGAAGCTCGCTCCCGAGTACGAGGACTGGTTGATCTCGGCGATGGAGCATGGCGCGAACGACGAGTTCTGGGCTCAGAACAACATCGTCGATGCGCCCGAGAAGTACAAAGACATTCCCGTGTACCTGGTATCGGGATGGTACGATTCGTGGGCCGGGAACAACACGGCCAACTTCATGGCACTCAGCCCAACGATCAAGGGGCCCGTCTATCTGATCATGGGGCCCTGGATTCATGGCCAGCAGTCAGGCTATGCTCACGGCCAGGTCAGCTTCGGCAAAGAGGCCGCCATCGCCGACCAGTGGGCCTGGCGACAGCAATGGTACGATCACTGGCTCAAAGGCATCGATAATTCCGTCGGCAAGTCAGACCCGTTCAAGACCTCCGTGCGGATTTTTGTGATGGGAACTGGCGATGGCGGCAAGGACGAGCAAGGCCGCTTGCAGCACGGCGGATCCTGGCGGAACGAGCATGAGTGGCCGCTGGCGCGAACCGAGTACACCGACTTCTATCTCCAAGCCGACGGAGGTCTGTCGCGAGCCAAGCCCCAACACGAAGCGGCCGTGACGCAGTTTCAATTCGATCCGCAAAACCCGGTGCCGACCATCGGCGGCAACATCTCGTCGAACAATGACATCCTGCTGCAAGGTGCATGGGATCAGAAGGGTGGCCCGCACGTCTGGAACTTTCAACAACCGATACCGATCTCGGCGCGCAACGACGTGCTGGTCTTTCAGTCAGAACCACTCGAGCAGGATCTTGAAGTGACTGGCGAGATCGAGGTGCGATTGTTTGCGTCGAGTTCGGCCATCGACACTGACTTTACTGCCAAGTTGCTCGATGTCTATCCGCCTTCCGCGGACTGGCCGGGAGGTTTCGATTTGAATATCGGCGACGGGATCGTCCGCGGGCGCTTTCGCGAGTCGCTTCAGAAGGAAGTCTTCATGAAGCCCGGCGAGGCGTATGAATTCACGATCAAGCTGTATCCGACTTCGAACGTGTTCAAGAAGGGACATCGTATTCGGGTCGACGTTTCGAGTTCGAACTTCCCTCGCTTTGATGTCAACCCCAACACGGGCGAACCATTGAACCGCCATCGCCTGACCAACGTGGCCACGCAAACCATTTACCACGACGCGTCTCGGCCCAGTCGAATCGTGTTGCCGGTGATTCCCCCGTCGCCAGTTCAGTAGTTTCGAGTAGCGACGATCTTATGTGTCCGTGAAATGACGCGTTTTTCTCAACCAGGAGATGACACCATGCAATGCAACTTGTCACAGTCAACAGTAGGCCGGAACAAGTCTGCGCAGTTCCGGCAGCAACCTCACGCCGCGCCGTTGCCGGAGCCGCGCAAAGCCTTGTTCCGGCCTACGACACGGTTATCAACCGCCGCTTGCCTAGGCATCGCCGTGCTTATGATCCTGCCGGCGTTATCGCTCACTGCGGCGGAATTGCACATCGGCGGAGCGACGGTCAGCATCACGCCAGAACAGCCGGTTGCGTTATCGGGACAGATGCACGCGCGTATCGCCCGTACGGTCGAGAGTCCCGTCACCGCAACCGCACTCGCTTTGGAATCGCGCGAGGGCGACAAGGTGTTGGATCAGACAATCATGGTATCGTGCGATCTGGTCGCGATTCGCGAAGGGATTCAGGACAAGGTTCGCGAACGGATCCAAGCTCGGATACCGGACTTCGACGGCAGCAAGCTGGTAATGAACGCGACGCACACGCATACCGCGCCGGTCATGCGAGAAGATACCTACGAGTTGCCCGCCGAAGGAATCATGCAGCCGAAGGAATATGTCAAATTTCTGGCGGATCGTGTCGCGGACGCAGCAGTCCAGGCGTGGCAATCGCGACGGGCCGGTAGTGTGGGTTGGGGGCTGGGGCACGCCATCGTGGCTCAGAATCGGCGCTCCACCTACGCCAACGGAACAGCTCAGATGTACGGTGCCACCAACAAGGCAGACTTCCGCGGCATCGAAGGCAGACTTCCGCGGCATCGAAGGCTACGAAGATCACGGCGTCGAAGTGCTGTGCTTTTGGGATGACCAGGAAAACCTGTTTGCCACCGCCATCAACGTCGCTTGTCCAGCACAGGAAGTTGAAAGTGGCTCGTCCGTGAACGCCGACTTCTGGCACACGGTTCGTGAGTCGCTACGAGCCAAGTATGGCAAGGACCTGCTCGTACTCGCCTGGACCGGCGCTGCGGGCGACCAATCGCCTCATTTGATGTATAGCAAAGCGGCGGAAGAACGGATGCGAAAACTGCGCGGGCTAACGCGACTGGAAGAATTATCGCGGCGCATCGTTGCCGCCTGGGAAGAAGCTTATGAAGGTGCGAGCCAGGAGCGTCACACCGACGCAGTGCTTGTGCATCAAGTTCAGACGATTGAGTTGCCGGAGCGAATGGTTACCAAAGAGGAGGCTTTTGACCTTGAAGCCAAGGTGTTGTTGCTGTCGAACGATCCGAAGCAGAAGACACGGATGGGCTGGCATCAACGCGCCATCGATCGCTACAAGCGACAACAGGCTGGAGAGTTGAATCCCTATCAAATGGAATTGCACGCGATTCGTCTGGGCGACATCGCGATCGCCACGAACGATTTCGAGCTGTTCACCGACTTCGGGATCCAGATGAAGGCTCGCAGTCCCGCGTTGCAAACTTTCATCATTCAACTGGCCGGACCCGGTACGTACGTTCCGAGCGTGCGTGCGGCGCTCGGCGGAGGATACAGCGCCATCGTCGAGAGCAACAAAGTCGGACCGGAAGGCGGGCAAGTGCTGACGGAACGAACGGTCGAGGCGCTCAACGCCCTCTGGCCTGCCAACTAGCCACCGCTTGAATGTCAGCTTGAGTAGGGACCATGAAGCTGGAGCAAGTCGAATTATTACATGTCCGTCGGCGGGTGGAACATCCGTTTCGTGTCGAATCCGGAAAGGCCAAGCAGCTTGTCCGGGACCGATGTCATACCTAATCCTGACGGCGGATGGAGGACGAAACATCAATGAGGACATTCACGAAAATCTTGCTGATCGGGTTCTTCTGCATTTTCACACTGGCCGATGCCGCACCCGGTCGATGCGAGGAGGCGAACACCGGCGACTCTCTCACCTGGCAGCAGAAGTCGGTCGAGTATGCCCGCATCATGTCGCGGGTGAAATGGACGCCGGTGGCTGATGGCATGCCGAAGCGGAGTGGGCATTTCATTGCCGGAACGGAATACACCGGCGTTCCTTACTCGAGCGTCAAGCACGTCGGCCGATACATCGGCTTTGACATCTACCTGAAGACCTTCCTCGCCGCGGTCGAGAACCCGCAGAGCGTCCTCTATACCGAGAATCTTTACGGGAAGGTGAGCAACGCCGAGTGCTACTACGGCAAAGTTTGTTCCTCTTATACCAGCTACGCCTTGCAATGTGGCATCTGGTATGTCAGCAAGGTTCATGGGCCCGAGTTTCGCGCAGGTGTCACAATCGTCGAGCCGCAGTCGGCTCAAGCTGCGCAGCCCGGCGATATCATCTACACGCCGCCCGCCAAGAAGAACGGAGGCTCGCACGTGGAGTTGGTGACGGAAGTCGTCCGCAACGAGGACGGCAAGGTGACGCATGTCCGGATCGAAGAAAGTCGACCGGAAACCACCAGCAACACTCTGCGCAGCGCGAGTGCTTTTGACGCACACCTGGCTTCCAGAAACCGAGAGTTGTACCGCATCACCGATCTCGATGCCTGGCGCGAGGGCAACAAGGCAGAGTCGTTTCTGTTCCCGAACTACGAGGACGACTCGGCAAGCCCGCAAATCAATCGTGTCCTGCTTCTCGATCGCGGCGATTGGGTTCCCTACCACAGTGGACAACCCGTGAAGATCAACATCATGGACCGTGATGGCCGGGGACTTCCGTCGCTAGTGATCAAGCGGGGCGGCAAGGTCGTTGAAGAGATTGAGCATCCCGGAAAGGGTGTTGTGGAACGTTCCTTTGATATCTGCGGCGATTACACCGCCCATTGCGTGATGAAAGATGGATCGCTGAGCCAGGCCTGCGAGTTTGCCGTCAGCGAACTCGACTTTAGCCTTCCCGCTGAGCATGTTTCGCGAGGCAAGTCATGGGAGATTGAACTCACGTCCGACAACATGAATGCGATCATCGTCTACTTGAAGAACTCCGCCGAAGGTTCCGACGAACACAACGTGTTCATCACCGACGAGGACCGTCGGGCTGGCAAAGTGACCATCCCGGCCAGCGTGATTCAGAACGCCGATAAGATGCAGGTATGGCTGATCGGAGAGAACCGATACGGGCGACTTAAACAACGTCGCGATATCCAGGTGACCGACTGACAACCCGCCCCCATCTGCAAGCGAATGCGTTTCGGCGTTGTGCATATGACACCTCGGTCGAAATAAACAGCGACCGAAAACACCAGGTCGAACCGTCCTGACTCACTAACGCACACTGCCAGGATGACTGGGGGTGATCGCGCCCTGAGGGCATCGCGAGGCACGTTGCTGTTGTGTTATCGTACTTGTTGACTTTTAACGTGTCGCACTTTGCGAGAATCTCGACGATGACACAGGGACTTGTCATCAAGTCGCCAGCGACGATTTAGTCGCAGATCGGCATCAATGAAGCTAGATCAAGTCGAGTTATTACATGTCCGGCGGCGGCTGGCACATCCGTTTCGGATCAGCCTCGGAGCGATCGCGGCTCGCGAGTTCGTGGTCCTGCGAGGCCGGGCGGACGGCTTGACCGTGTACGGCGAAGCCAACATCGACGCCCGCCCGTTCTACGCGTCGGAAACCGTGGGCACCGTCTGGGAGATGATCTCCGAGGTGCTGTTGCCACCGCTGTTGGGCAAGTCGTTCAGTTCGATTGAAGACGTGTGTCAGACGTGGCGATCGGTTCGCGGTCACGAGTATGCCAAGGCGGCAGTGGAGCATCTTTACTGGGATCTGCTCGGCAAGATGCGCGGGCAGTCGATTCAACAACTACTGGGCGGACAGGGCGAAACCGTCGAAGTCGGGACCAGCCATTCGATCGGCGAGGATTCGCAGGCCTTCCTCAAGGACATCGAAGCGGCACTCGCACAAGGCATTCGGCGAATCAAGATCAAAGTGCAGCCCGGTTGGGATGATCGACCGTTGGAACTGATCCGTGAACACTTCGGCGATATCACGCTGATGGCCGACGCGAATGCGGCTTATATGCCAGAACACATAGATCATCTGGCCGGACTAGACCGTTTTGAAATGCTGATGCTCGAACAGCCCTTGCCGCCGCTGGACCTCGTCTACCACCGGGAACTGGCGCGTCGCATGAGGACACCGTTGTGCCTGGACGAAGGGGCACATGATTTGGCGATGGTCGAAAATGCCGTGACGTTGAACGCCTGCCAGATTGTGAACATCAAGGTCGGCCGTGTGGGCGGGCTGTCGCAGGCCAAGCTGATTCACGATTGGTGCCACGCGCGTCAGGTGCCATTGTGGTGTGGCCGGCGCACCGGTTCGGGGATCTCGATGGCGAGCGAGTTGGCGCTGGCCACGCTATCTGGCTTTGCGTATCCCACAGATCATGGCATCGAGTTAGTTCAAGAGACGTTGGATCACTTTGTCGACATCGACCAATTCGATCGCTCGGCTGCCTTCGTACGCGTACCATGTCGGCCGGGGATGGGCGTCGAGGTCGACAACACGTTGCTGGACAACTTGGCCATCCGTCGGCTGACGCTCAAGTCGCTTAACTAGAGCGGCGAAGGGGTCGGGAGTCTTTTTCGGCCCATGGCTCTTCCATTTGATAACGCTATCGCCGAAAAAGACTCAGAACTCCTAATCCGGTGGAAAATACCGTGAACCACAATTCGTGGTCGTCCTG
>CAUJKL010000646.1 GCA_963204995.1 Planctomycetota bacterium
GTGTATTCCGCCGCAACCGGCATCGGTGCGGAGCAAGGCGTGATGCGCCGCGACCCGAGCGACATCATCAAGGTCGATGACCTGTACTATGTTTGGTATTCGAAGGGAACGATTTCGCCAGGATATGATGCGACTGTTTGGTATGCGACTTCGTCTGACGGGCATGCATGGACGGAGAAGGGCATGGCACTCGACAAGGGCAAATTGGGCACGTGGGAAGGCGCGAGCGTTTTCACTCCCAACATCCTCGTTGCTGAAGGTCGGTACTGGCTGTTCTACACCGGAACATCGAAAGAATTTGGCAAGGGATTCAATCCGGATTCGAAAATCGGCATCGCGGTGTCGGATTCGCCCGCTGGTCCCTGGCAGCGCCTCGATTCCAACCCGGCATTGAAGAATAGCGACAACCCGGCGGACTTCGACAGCCACCTGGTTGATGATGCCTGTCTGATCACACGAGGCGGCAAATATTGGTTCTATTACAAAGGACGTCAGCTAGGAAAGAGCCCGGCTCAAACCAAGTTGGGCCTCGCGATCGCGGACAAGCCGCAGGGGCCCTATATCAAGTACGAAGGCAATCCAGTGATTCCAGGCAATCACGAAGTGTTAGTCTGGCCGCAGGACGACGGAGTTGCTGCTTTGATTGGAACGACTGGTCCGAAAGAGTTGGTGAGTTCAGTCGTTTATGCCGCAGACGGCATTCACTTCACCAAAACGCATGATGTGAAAGACGTGCCCCACGCTGCCGGCGCGTATCGCCCCGAAGCTTTCACCGACTCGAATTCCGCCCGACGAATCCAGTGGGGCGTTCATATCGGAAAACGCAATGGGTTTCTTCCGTTTATAGAACGTTTCGATCTGAAGTCGGCCAGTCAGTAATTGTGTGGTAGAACAAGCGTCACTTGCCCTACGTTTTAGACCTAGACATGAAACGAACCCCACACAACCGCGAGCGGTGCTCAATGTACAACGCAACAACATTACTGCTGATAACAGCGTCGTTGATTCTCCAAGCGAACTTCACGGTGCGCTTGGATGCCGCCGAACAGCCCAACATCCTCTTCATCTTCGCCGACGACCGGGGCTGGGGAGACCTTGGTTGTCACGGGCATCCGTATCTGAAGACACCGAATCTGGATCGGCTCGCGTCGGAAGGTATCGAGCAGTTCCTGACGAGCAACGGTGCTAAACCGAAGGCTGCGTATCCCGAATTCACATGGGATCGCATCCCGCTGTACATGCACACCCGTAAGGCCACATCCTATACCGACGAGGAAATCGCATTCCTGGCCAAGTTCCCACTGATCACCTTCGAGAAAGCCAACGGCCATCAGGACCACGGCTCGGTCGAAGCAGGGACGTTGATTGCGGCTCGGGCGGTGAAGGAGATCAACCCGAGTACGAAGATCCTGTACTACCGCAACGTGATCGTCCACTACGGCGGTTATGCGGCCGATAAGGAGCTTGGGCAAATCCCCGGAGCGCTGCTTAAGGATCAGAGTGGCAGCAGCAAGCTGGTTCGCAATCGCGTCGAGGCTTACGACCTGTCCAACGCGGATCTACGTGCGTGGTGGGTGAAGTCTTGCAGTAGCATGACCGCGGACCCCGCCATCGACGGCATCTTTCTCGACGGCAACATCAAGGCCCTGGAGCCGGGATATCTCGCCCGAGAGATCGGTGCCGACAAAAAGAAACAGACGATGGATGGCTACCACTTGCTGATGAAGCAAACGCGTGAAGCGATTGGACCAGACAAACTGATGGTGGCTAACATCCTTCGCGCCCGCTTCAAGAACGCAGGGCTTGAGTATCTGGATTATTTTGACGGTTCTTACCTGGAAGGGTTTTTCCACAACGTGGGCGGCGTCAGTTACGAAGACTATGTCGCCAAGGGAATCGACGCGATGCAGCAGGCCGCTCGCCAGGGCAAGATCATTGCTTTCACAACCGGGTTCGCCTCGCCAGGAAACTCGCCAGGAAATACGAGCGAAATGGGTATCGACGAGCAGCACGCGACAGTCGCGTCCGATGCCCGGGCGCGTGCGGGGCTCACCTATCCGCTGGCCATCTTCCTGGTCTGTGCCGAACAGCACAGTTACTTCCGTATCCACGAAGGATACTCGGCCAACGAGAACGACCGCTGGATGCGCTGGTTCCCGGAATATGATCGACCCCTTGGTCCGCCGAACGGCCCAGCAACGAAGGACGGTTTTCGCTATACCCGCACGTTTCAGCACGCAACGGTTCAACTCGATATCCAGAAACGAACGGCGAGCATCCAGTGGCAAGAACCACGAAAAGAAACTCCGGACGAAGTGCTCTCGAACGAGGAACTGAAGAAGGACCGAACCGCGTACTTGGAGACGGGCGGAGAGCGGAAGCTGGACATCGTCTATAAAAGCATTGCCCAGCGAGACCTGCTGCTGGACCTCTATTACCCCACCGTCAAGAACAAGGAGGCCAGTCCTCCGCACCCTGTGATCATCTACACCCATGGTGGCGGCTGGGCGGCGGGCAGTAAGCAGGGCATTGCGAATGGTTCGTTCAAGGTCGTCTTTCAAAAGCTGCTCGACCACGGGTTTGCCGTGGCCTCGGTCAACTATCGACTGTGCAAACCAGACAGCGGCGTCACCATGCGGGATTGCGTGATTGATTCCAAGGACGCCGTGCGCTACCTCTCAAAGAACAGCGACACGCTCCAACTGGATCCCAGCCGGTTCTTCGTCATGGGTGATTCCGCCGGCGGACAGATCGCTCAAATGCTGCTGCTGTCTTCGCCGCAATCCCTGCCGGGTGATAGAGAATTGGCAACGGTGTCCTACAAGATGGTGGCGGGCGTATCGTGGTACGGCCCTTGCGATTTCAAAAAGATCGACTTGTTCAATCACGATGATCGAGCTGACTTTCGTGATCGGTTTGGTCCTCGCATCCTCGGAGCGAACCCCGATCCCGCCAGCAAGCTGGAGCGCTATCGAGAAATGAGTCCGGTAAACTGCTTGAGCAAAGAGAGCCCGCCGCTGCTGATGATTCAAGGCGACAAGGACACGACGATCCCGGTGAAGCATGCGTACTACATGAAGCAGAAGGCGGACGCAGTTAACGCCCCGGTTGAAATCATGATCATCAACAACGCCGGCCACAACTGGCGCAGCGTGGATGGAGACATCAAACCAACTCGCGACGAGATTATCGAGCGAACGGTTGCCTTCCTCCAGTTCCATCTTGATCAGTTACGACTTCGGAAAACTGGATGAGATGATGCTTCTGCCAATTACGGCTTATAACAGCCGCCGGCCCGGCGAAGAGGACGTCAAACGATGGATGAGAAAACGATTCCCCCTGAGTTACGCGAGCAAATCCGCCGCGATCGCCAGGCGATTGAAGCCGAGTCGCCAGAGTTGGAAGAACGGCGCGCACGCGTGGTCGAAGCGAAACAGGAAGAGACGTTTTCGGAGCAGTTGCGTCGCGTGATTCACGCCAATGCGCAGCGCGCCCGTAGCCGACAACTGACCGCGATCAGACCTGTTCGTGAAAGGTCGCTTTTGACTGCACGAACCTAGCCTCAGAACCCCTCTCAAACACCACAATTGACGGGCGCTGTGAGTGTTGTACAATTAATACAACATCCGTAAACAAGACCTAGCAAGTGGAGCGCGTGACATGGCGACGAAATTCGGCGCGTTGTTAAAAAGGCACCGTTTGGCAAGCGGAAGAACGCTGCGTGAGTTTTGCTTGGAACATGGCATTGACCCAGGAAATTACAGCCGGCTGGAGCGGGGACTCTTTCCGCCGCCCCAAAGCCATGAGTTGATGGAGAAGTATGCTCATGCACTCGGCCTCACGTCTGGATCGGACGACTGGCTGGAGTTCTTTGATACGGCCGCCGTCGAGCGCGGGCAAATCCCAGCCGATTTAATGTCGGATGCCGACGTGGTAGAAAAACTTCCCGTGCTCTTCCGCACGATGCGGGCCAAACAAGTTTCTAACGACAATCTGGATGATTTGATTGACAAGATTCGCAGGAGTTAGGGCAGGTGTCATTCAGAGCCCCATATTTGTCGAAAGACGAATTGCGACAGCGAGCGGTGCAGTTTCTGGAACGGCACAATCCGAACGGCACGATACCCGTGCCGATCGAGTTCGTCATCGAATCGGATTTTGCGATGGACATCGTTCCCGTTCCTGGATTGCAAGCCGGCTTCGACGTGGTGGCATTCATCACCAAAGACATGACCGAGATCCGCGTCGATGAATACGTTTACATGCACCGGTTGAATCGTTACCGATTCAGCCTGGCGCACGAACTCGCCCACCGCATTCTGCATCCCGATCTGTGGAAAGAAATCGACTTCGACGACATCGAGTCATGGAAGGCGGTCATCGAAGAATCCATCCCCGAACGCGAGTACAGCTTCATCGAATTCCACGCCAACTACTTCGCGGGTCTGGTGCTGGTTCCATCGCCGGAACTGCGACAGCAGTTTGTGGCGTGCATTGAACTGACCAAACAACACGGCCTCGACGCAGCGGACGAGGCAACGGGCGCGAAGGACGTGATCGAAAGCAACATCGCCCGACATTTTGAAGTCTCGCGCGACGTCGTTCATCGACGAATCGAAGCAGAAGCCCTCTGGGACGAGATTACTTAGCCGATCCATCGAATTACGGAGATTCAATATGCCCGAGAAACCCGCAAAACCATTGAGGCGGCATCGGACCCGCCAAGAGTCCGATGAAAACGTCGTGACGGACAGGCCATCTTCCGGTTCAGGCAGTACTGCGGAAGAAACGCTTGGGCCGCCAAATGCGTTTGTTTCCTACACGCATGAAAACTCAGATCACAGCGAGCATGCGGTTCACCGTACGCTCACCCTTGATCAGCTTCCCAAGAAGGGCAATTGATGGCCACACAAATCACGCGCAACCGCAAGCTGACACCTGAAGAAGCGGCGAAGTACCGCAAGATTCGCGAAGAAATCGAATCGGAGAAACCGGAAATCATCGCCAAGGCGCAGCGCGTCCGGAGCGAAGCCCGTCGCCGACAACTGACCGCGATCATGCAGGAACTCAAAGCGCCCGCGAAGCCAACGGATTAAGCCTGGCCGACATCCACGACCGAACGGGCATCGACCGTTCGGCGATTTCCAAACTAGAGAACGTCACCAACGAAAACCCGACGATCGACACCTTGTTGCGCTACGCGGAAGTCGTCGGCAAACGGCTGCAGATTCAGGTGTTGGATTCGTAACGCGGATGCCACATCGGCAACCGAGTCGTTGATTGATTCCAAGACCGTGGCCGAAACGCTGTCCAGCAGGTGAACTGCTTCACCGTTCTTCCATGCCCGCGTGTCACACTGCGAATTGCGAATTGAAGTATTGCCAGGTACGCTGAAGCAATATCCGAAATCCAACGTCCGTGCAAAAATGTCTGATCATCGCCGAGTTCTCGACCACTTTCATAAGCGGCTACTTGCAGCAGTCACGCGAAGTTCACTGCTGAAGGCGACGGTTACGCGCACGGGGAGATTGTTGGACTGCTCGCGGTTCGAGTCGGTCGAAGACGGGCTGAGCCGGCAAATCGTGCAGGGAGTGGTCGAGGATAATGCGGCAGTGCCCGTGGAATTGCGACTGCGGTTTAGTCACGGCGAGACAGAATACGAAGACGACGAAGAAGAGCGGCAGGAGTCTCCCGACGATAAGATCGTCCGTGAACACCGTGCGATTTATGACGCCCTCGATCGTCGAATGCGACGGTTTGCTGAGCTGGTAAACCGTGAAACGGGTGTGCAAGCATTGTGGCTTGGCTACCCGCTGCTTTACGTTGTCGTTGGCGAAGGCGAAACTCAACAAATGGATTCTTGCTCCGGTTTTTCTTTGGCCCATCTCCATTCGTCTCGATCATCGGCAAGAAGGGCGCGTTCTAATTGGTCGGGATAAGAACGCAGGACCTGTGAAATTCAACCGAGCGATGGCGGGCTGGGTGAACCGCCAATTGAATTTCGAGTTGGTGGGTCCCAAAGAAGATCAACTTGCTGCGATGTCATGGACTGATCTGGCAGCGCATTTGCAATCACTTGCAAAGCAGTTTCATGATCCGCCAAGTGTGAATTGCGATGTGCCTCTCGAATCAGTTCCGAACGCGAAACTTTTGAATCCTCAGCATAGCCCTCGACTCTACAACTCTGCTGTCTTGGGGATCTATCGTTGGCAGAACGAAGCGATTCTTGCGGATCTGGATAAACTCAAGAACCGCGAGACAATCGACGGGGTTGCATCGGGCTTTACGTCTGGAACGCAGCTTCCGCGACCAGTGGATTACCAGCGACCGCCGGAATCGGATCGCTTTCAAGTTTACGACGCAGACTTTTCCCAAGAACGCGTGATCTGGCAAACACGAACGGAGCCAGGACTCGTCGTGCATGGACCGCCAGGAACTGGAAAGTCGCAGACGATTGTGAATGTGATTGCCGATGCTTTGGCGCACGGTCGAACTGTTTTGATGGTCTGCCAAAAGTACGCTGCAACGCGAGTCGTCTTCGAAAAGCTCAAACAAGTCGGACTCGACAGTTTATGTTTAGAAGTAACCGATTCCGAGCGCAGTCGCCTGCCAGTCTTTCGGGCAGTTCGTGACCAAGTGGATTCGCTTCCGCCAAGTGCCGGTAGAACATCAACGGCCCAGCGTACACGGATTGCGGGTGAAATCGAACATCTTGAAGATGAGTTGGACCATTACGCACGCGCGATGCACGAGCGAAACGACGAAGTTGGCTTGGCATACCGCCAGATGAAGACGATCGAGGGCGAAACGTACACGCAGTTTCCGACTGTTCGCCCGATGCCGTCCATCCAACTGGCCGTCGCTGGGATGTCAGCGCAGGATCTGGAATCTCTCTATCGCGACATCGAGGAAGCCGGCCGATTGTTCGGTGTTGGAAAACCGCTGACAAATCCATGGCGGTTCTATCAACCAACATTGCAGGTCACAGCCGTCCTGAAATCAGACGTGACTGTTAGCATAGATCGACTTCGCGAGTTGGATTCACAGCATCGAAATCAAATCACAAACGTGGGTGGTGGTTTCGAAATCACGGGTGATCTAGCTCGATTTCGAGAAGCCGCGAATCACGCACTCCCTAAACTGCATGAGATTGAACAAGAACCGCAGTCCGTTCGCTCGCAACTTCTACGGGCTTGGGTTTCCCATCTTCGGACCATTCCGCCGGATACCTGGAATACCCACCGAACCCAATCCGAATCGGCTGTGGCACTTGCGGAAGAGGTCGCCGCGACACCGCTTGACCAAACATGGCACGAGCGCTGCGGCAATTTACCCAGCAGCCAACAACAATCGATCTATCGTGCCGCGCATACCGCTTTGGAATACCAGGAACGATGGTGGCGCTTTTTAAGTCTGCGATTTCGGCACGCACGCCAAGAACTCCGCGAGTTTCAAGCGGACGCTAACAACGCGGTCATTTGGGACATGGCGCGTGAAGTCATCGCTTATGAACAAGCACGCCAGCTTCGCGACCGCTTGGCGTCCGCAAACCAAACACTCGTTCCCAATCTTCGGCCAACAGCCGATGAACGAGCCCAGATTCAAATGCCCTCGGTGGCATTCGATGAATTTCGGTGGGCGGAATGGCTTTGTCAGCAGGAAAGATTGCAACCTTGGATCAAGGAATTCTTGGACCGATTTGTCACTGAAAGTGATTCGAATTGGATGGCCGGATTCATTGCAAAACTGGATCAGTCGCAACAGCGGATGCCGCATGTCGAAGAAATGATTCGGGGGCTCAATGGGTTGTCCGTTTACGTCAGGCCAGAAGCGCTCGCACATCCTGAGCAACTCATGAGAAATGGCGCATCCATTTCGCAATGGCTGGATGATGTCGATGCGGGTGTTGACCGCGTTCAGTCGCTTATGGCTTGGAACCTTTCTCGTTCGCAACGTCCAGCGGCATTGAACGCGCTTCTCTCCGCCATCGAGCAGTATGAAACACAAAGGCACGCGGGTGATCATGTTCCGTGTCCGCCATCAGACTTGGGCGATGACGATTACGGTCGGTGGTGGGTAGCATTGGTCAAATACGCGGCGGCGCTTGCGTGGCAAGGTGCATGCCATCAGAAACATCCAATCCTTGTTGCGATCACGCCGGAGATCCATGCCAAAAAGGTTCGAGAGCTACAAAAGGTGATCGCGAAGAAACGCAATCTCGAAGCTGAGGC
>CAUJKL010000647.1 GCA_963204995.1 Planctomycetota bacterium
GTTTTTTACGCTCATCTTTTTTTTGTGTTTGATTTCAAAAAGCGGTGGTGGGCACACTTGCCCCCCACGACCGACGTTCGCACTTCACATCGCAGAAGTGCGAGCCGGTTGGCGAACCAACCGGCAAAACCAAAATGGAAACCTTTTGAAAAACCCATTGCGTCCTAGTAGTCCTCTGGGAGGAGAATGGTGGTCGCAGAACGATCCCATTCGGTAATGATCCAGAAGCGATTACCGCTCCTGTCGGAGTAAACGGAAAGCAAACGCCCTTCGCTGATCAAAGCGTCGTCGTTCAATTCGTCGTCTCCTTCGCAAACATCACCCCAATCACCATTCGCATGACGCTTGAGCGATTCCCAGACATCGTCTGATGAAAGCACCTCTAGGGCGTTGCGAGTGATGACGATTCTTCCCAGCGAAAACCGCATCTTTGACAATGTGATTCTCATCGTGATAGCCTCCTCATCGAGTAAAAGCCGACAAGCGACAAGCTTGCCGGCGGCGTTCAACCAATTACTCAATCACGTCGGAATCGCTGGGGGCAGACTGCTCCCAGATCCACGTGTAAGCCATCTCGACGACCTTCGAGACAATCGGCAGATCATCACGACGAAACGTTGTCGTGTCTTTGAGCTGCTCCTTATCGCGATAGCTGCGTGTCATCGTGACGGTGTACCATGACTCCCCGGTCTTTTGAGACGCGTTGAGCCAGATCGCCGCACGAATGGCACTCAGACGGATTTGATGTACAGGTTTATTGTTTGCCATAGTGGCTTTCTCCATTGCGCACACAACATGCGGTACTTCTTGACCCCGTTGTACGCAGTTCATCCAAACGACGACGCAAGTCGTCGCTACTCAATAACCCGCCGGGGCGGATCAAAGAACCTCTTCTCTCATAACCTGCTTGTCGAAACTCACCTCCCTTCATTCGAGTTGAGTCGTTGCCGGTTTTGTCGCCTGATTTCGCCTCGCGAACTTTTTGCAGGACTTGATCAAGCGCTCTGGGATAGGCGACCGCCACATGAACAATGACGACCGCCAACATTCCGATCAGAAGCACCTTCATGATGATGATGGGCATCGAGACCAGAAGTAGCAGCTTGGAACGAGCCGGCGAAACGTCCACATTCTGCCAATAGCTGGTGAACCGCGATTCGTTACGTATTCGCATGTTCGATTCCTCCTTCTTCGCTGTCGCTGGCCCCATGCCAACGGCAGTTGAGTGGCTGCCATCCAGTAATGTCAGTCAGTCAAATGAGGAATCCGCTTGCTCGTTGTTTTCTGCCGCTCCTGAGCAAGGAGCCGTTTACAAACCCACAACGTCGGGGAATGCTTTTGGTAGCGATACAAGTTGGTTGAGCAGGATGGGTGCGTGCTCAGCAAGTAGCTGAAAGTGAGCTTTGCCTCTTTGCGCGACGAGCGAATTGACAGAGCGAGCCTTTGACTCCGTTGGCACAGCCCACGCGATTTCAAACTGATGGTTAAGGATCAATTTTCGAAACTCTCGGTGTCGTCGATGCTTCTCGAAGAGTTCCGATGACCGTTGCCAAATCCGATTGACTGTTGTCAGATGCAGATCGACTCGAAGTAAACCCAATACTGGAACTTGACCGGTTGTGTCGACGTAATAGCCCGACGGCAGTCCATGTCGGAATAACATTGGGAAGTATTGTCGAACGTCCAGCTTGGTCAGCAACGTGCGTTTCGCTACTGCCGAGCAACAAAACGCATAGCTTGCAAGGCACCCCGCGACGGCGTTCGTCGAAGGTAACTGACGACGGCACAAACAAACGCAGCGATCACCCGATACAGATTCAAACAATTGGAAGTCGGTGTGGTTTTGCAGAATTCTCATTGCTTGCGTCCGATCGTCCTGCGCGACCGTTTCAAGCAGCAGATCGACGATCGCTATGCGGTATCGCAGCAGGTGTTTACGCAGTCGTGTTTTTAAGTTGCCGGATGTCATGGCCTACCAAAGCTCGTAGGGAAGTTCACACTGTCGGCAGTATTCGTGGAATGTGTCGACTTGGTGCTGGGAATATGACCCGGCAGATTCAATCACTCGCCGTGGTCGATACTGTTCGTCAAGCAAGAATGCATCGGGATTCTTTACGCCCCGTTCAGCCACTGCTACTGCATCTTCACCGACCCAACGACTTGCGAGTTAGGGCAGTCGCAGTCGGTACAACACAAAGACTTCGGCAAGCAACAGGTCATGTCGTTGTTCGATGAGTCGCGTATCGTGTCCCGTGCGAGCACCAAAGGCCCGGCCCGCCAATTCGGTTGCCCGATAGACTCTTACTGATGACGAAGGACGACTCCAACGTGCGCGTATTTCCTTCGACAGCGGCCAAGTATCGGGATCAGATTGCCCCGGCTTCCAAGTAAGAATTGGTGCGTCTTCGATCATCGGGAGGACAACCGACCAGTTGTCCGAACGGAGCAGTCGTGCCGCGTTCAGCCTCGTAACACTGAACGCTATCGCATCTGTCGAATGTTCATCTCTCCAGCCACGTAACAGTTGATGCTCAGACAGTACACGAACCTGACAAGTCAACGCGGTCATGATTTCGATTTCTAGTTGTGTCCATTGCATGATTTCGACTCCCTTTAGTTGCCCTTATCCGCAAGAAAGCTATCGAACAGACTTGGTTCGACGCCGATCGTCTCTTCGGTCACGACTGGTCCGCGTTTCTTTTTGTCGCGACGTGGTGCTTCTTTTGTTTCCACCCAATCCATCGGGACGAACGAACCAGCACCAACCTTCGGCCACGGTGCGTTCTTTCGGGCCATAAACTCCTGTTCGGAAATATGGAAGTCAGATTCAACAACGACAGGCATTCCGCCAAACTGGCTGTAGCCTGCGCCGCGAGTGACCAGAGCAATACTTTTGCGAGGATCATCACTGGCGAGTTTGATATCGTTAACACTGAGTCGTGGCGCGATGAACTGGCTGCTGCCACAAGTCGTCGTTGTGCGAGTTTCAAATCCATCTCTTTGCCGTGAGACTGATTCGGAATGAAGCAAGTCGATTGTCTCACCGCTGGCCTTGGAAAGACGTTGCTGTTCTTCCGGGGAAGAAATTGCGTACCACTGCCGATAGCGACAGTTGGCTTCAACAACATGTACCAGTTCGTCTTTCTTCAGATCGAGCATGGATTGATTTGCCAAAATGACACCGATGTTCATGCTGCGTGCAATTTGCAAAATGGCATCGACGTTGTGAGCGGCAACGCGTTGAAACTCGTCGATCATCAGGTAAACCTGTCGCCGGTTCTGCGTTAGAGTTGCTGTCGTCAGCAGCATGAACATGGCCAATCGTGCGATCTCCGGGGAAGAGCCGGGGCCGAGAGTTGTCGAAAGATGAAAGTAGAAAATCTCTTGTCGTCGGAAGAGTTGGGCCGGGTCCATCGCCTGCTGAAACGCATAGAAGTTCGGCGTGTGCTGCGGCGTGATGTTGAGCGGTTTGAACGCTGCCAGCCGGTCAGCAATCATGCGAACGTGATTGCCAGCGTCGGTTTGCCCATCGTTTAATCCATGTGCTTTGGGGCGAGACGTAACAAACGCGATCCTGTCGACGAGTTCCGCAAACGATCCGATGTCCGGCGTAGCTTTTAGAGTCGCATGTAACACAGCGGCATTCGCGGAACTGAAGAATCCACGCCCATAATCCGTTCCGTAAGTCAGGCCGAGTGCTCCGCAAAGCACATCCGTACGCTGAAAGAGACTGAGACTTTTCCAGCAAGGCAACTGGAAGGGATTGAAAGCGAACGTGGCGTGATCCTCGCGAACGCTGAAGTGACGAACCGGAATCGGTTGATTGGAAGTACCAAAACGTCGGGCACACTCGTTGAGCGACGACAGCATTTCCTGTGAATCCCCTTTGAGGTCAATGACCATCAGGCTGCTTTCGCCGTCGCCAATCAACTGTTCTGCAAGTGGAATCAAACCACGTGCGGTCTTTCCCGAACCGCTATCGCCAAGAATGTGAGCGTGCTCCCGGAAGACGGCTCGCGGCACCAACAAAGGAGCCCCGTCATGGGCGAGTCGACCAAGAAAGATGCTGTCGCGTTCGATCGGGTTCGACGACGAGCGAATAGAGGCCGTGACAGCTTGCCAATCGCACGGACGGGACTTGCCGGTTGCCGGCGGAGCGAATCGGATGATGGCTGGCAAAGCGGCGACAGCGATCAGAGCCATCGAAACGGCGATTGGCAACGCGATAAGCACGAAAGTTAGAATTGTTCCCACGATGATATTCCCTGCGTCGAAAAAGGTTGCAGCATCTCCCCAAACGATTTCTGACATGGGACCGGTCGACGCGAGTAACAGCGTCATGCTGGCAACCAGAAACACGACCATGCCCAAACGAGCAGCCGTCGATCCCGCCGGACTATTCAAGACTCCGGGTGCTGACGTGTCCTTGCGGTTGTAGGTACACCACGAATACCAGGCGTTTGTCAGATCCCGAACAACGTTAATGGGCCCTGCGGCGATAACTGCAATGGCGAATCCTACAAGCATTAGCAGGAAGAGGGGCGGAGCAAATCTCGGCATCGCAAACGCTATCGCGAACGGAACGACCAGCAGCGAAGAAAGGAGAGTTAAGTCGTCCCATTCAGCGCGTTCGCGATCAGCAGTCGCGCGATCGTAAGGAAAGCTAGTTGCCAGATAGATGTAATGTCGTGCAAATTCTCGACCAACATACGCAGCAACGACTGCCACCAGAATGACGCGAGGCAGAAAGGCTGCGACAAAAAAATGAATCGCACACGGCACTGCGACTAATGCGAGGTGTGGCTTATAGATGGTTGTTGATTGCCAAAGCCGAATCAGCCCTCGGATCATCACAACGACGAGGATCAGGTTGAGTGGAAAGCGAACCTGGAAAGCGATACCGATCCAGTCAGCGGCAAGACACATGCCGGACACAAGCAATAGGTTTCGCATGAACACCCACGCGAAGCGACAGTCAGCCGGTGTTTCCGTGGAAGTATGGGGAAACTGAATCCTCAAGTCCTGCGTTGGCAAGTGCTGAGCTTGCAGTGGATTCCCCGTAGATTGGAAATAGGTATCTCGTGGCATTGGTAATTCTCCTATTGATTCCGTAAATGAACGAAGGTGAGTCGCGAAATCGTCGCGATGTGCAGACGGATGTTCGTTTCCCAAGACAAGCTTTCAATTGCTTGGCGGATAAGTCGTGCCTTGGCAGTCGTAGTCGTTAAAACAACAAGTTGCACTTTTTTGTCATCGACGAGCTGGCGGAACTCAGAAACCTCCAGTCGCTTTGAACAGTCTCTCGCTGTCTTTCGGGCAACATGTTGTGGCGAACCGCCAAGGTCGACGCGGATTAGTTCGAGTACGCCACCCGACGTTCGGCAAAACGGTGCGTGACACAATTCATCGGGTAGCCAAGGTACAAGTTCATGAAGCTCGGCAGGCAGTAAGCGGGTTCTGTCACCGTATGTCGCGTAGAGCAACACGGCATAGTCGATGGGTAACGCTTGCGGACCAAGTGGCTCGGTTCGTCGAGACGAGTAACCGAACTGGCGAACGGCCATCGGTCCAAGGGTGAAATAGTCTTCGGGCGGTATGAGCGGATAGCGCTGAAGCCAACCTTGACGACACATTCGTGCCGTAACTTTGCTGACAGCGTTAAGCGACTGCTGTCCGAAGACGATTCGCTGGTACGCCGAGTTGGTTCCGATACGATATCGGTCGGTCAGTTGAATAATCTGTTGATCGCGATCTGTCATAAATTCACCACAAGTGATAGGGGAGTCCGCGTGCAGCGGCGTCATCATGAAAATCTTCTACGCGTACGGGCCCATAGCTGCCCCCAAATTCGATGAGCAACCTTGGATCACCGTGTTGGTCGACCAATGCGGCATCTGGTAGCTTTTGGTCGATGCGGGTCGGCGCGAGGATGTCTTCGCCCACCCACATCGCCGTCATCGAACTGTCCTGCTGCGAGTAACGCAGCCAGACCGCTGTCACACCGAGATCGTGAGTGACTTGTGTCAGCTTGGTCTGTGATCGCTCGCGTCCGCCAAATTGAGCGATCGTCCTTTCGGTCGGAAAGTACACCACCGTCGGACGCAGGGCGCGGTACTTCCAGCGACTTTGAAGTTGAAACGCAACACGATCCGGTGCGGGCTTGGGCTGCCCCGGCTGCCAACGAACAACGGGTTCCAGGAGTTCTGGAAGTGGCTGTGAGTTGACGACGCTGCGCATGACCATACCGTTTTCTGCAAGCTGGCTCAGTCTGCGTCGCGTATTCGCAAGATGACCCCGCCAAAACGCATCCGCAGCCTGACGTTGGCCAACTAAGCGAACTCGAAGAGCCAACGCTTCCAGAAGTGTCAGATCACGTTCTCGAAACCGCAAACTGACCGCCTTCACGACTGACCTCCTTCCGGTTCATTGGCAGTTGCGTCGGCACGACTCCGTGCCCTGGGGCGTTTTTTGGGATCGGGCAGTGCCAGCGGAGCCATTCCTTGCGATGCTTCAAAAAGGGCTGGGTTGGCTGCATCGAAGTTTTCGAGCACCTGCTCTGCCATTGGTAGAGGGTTGTCGAGCGTCAGCGATTGTGCCTGATGGCGAATAAGATTGGCGATTTCCTGTCTTCCAGCAGCTTCGTAGCGAAGTGCCTGTTCCTCCAGTTGGTTATGATGCTCGGCATGATTTAGAATGAGCATGCGTTGCAGGGCGGATGTCATGAAGCTGCCGATGGTCGGCACGAAACGCTCGACTAGTCTGTCAACGAACCACTGAACATTTTTCTGAAACATGAAGGACGTTCCTTTTTAGAGCTGAAGGGCTGTAGCACGTGTCCCGAATCGGACTTAGAGCATTAAACGCGGTGTCCAATTCAAGCTCCATGCAATCTCCTTCATTCTCTCGGAACCTCGCGCAGGAGCTTTTATGGCCGACAAAAGGAGTCACCGAACTATTGAGCTAGATGGAGAACGTGTTGCTGAATTGATGCGAAAGCGAGGCTGGACAATCGAAACGCTGGCGAGCAAAGCAATCTTGTCAGGCGGCTCGATCTCAGCGGTCATACGCGGAACGCATCCATGCAACTGGAGCACCGCTTTGAAACTTCAAACCGCATTCAAGCTGGACAGCATTGATGAGTTGCTGCCACATAGCGAGTCCTCAGCGAACTCTAACTCAGATAGAATTCATGAATGGCTGCTTGATGGGCCGCTTTCCAGTGGGGTCACGGCTTCAAACCATCTTCTGTTTCGGATCTGGCGACTTCGGCACGAACACCTGAATAAGTACGCACGAGGCAAGTGCTATGACTTGCAGGGAATGGCGAGCGCGGAACGCGAGCGTTGTCGTACTATGTTTCTCCGCCATGCCGAAGTGTGTACTCGCATCGGGAGCCATCCACACGTCATCAAGAATCTCACAACCTGCGAAGCTCCATCGGTTGACCGCTGGTGGGTCATCGACGAATGGGTTGAAGGAACGACGCTGGAGGAGCGGATGCGAGAGCCTTCCCACGCTCTTAAATCGACGAAGACGGTAATTCAGCAAACGGCCGACGCACTGAGCGCGTTGCATTCACATGGGATTGTCCGTCGAGAACTTTCGCCGCGAACCGTTTTGATACTCCGGGAATCAGACGACGTCGTTCTCACGGAATTCGAATTGGCGAAACTGTTAGACGGAAGCCCAACGGTTTCCAGTGCGGAGTGGCCCGTCGATCCGTACCGTGCTCCGGAAGCAGCTTCGGATGAAATTGGACGCCAAGCTGACATCTATTCATGGGGACGGATCGCGATCCATCTTCTGCTCGGCGAGTTGCCGGAGAAGGGAACTGAGGCCAAGCCGATCAAAGGCATCAAGTTACAAAAAGAGATTGAGACGTTGCTGCTCAAATGCGTCGCAGTGTCGTGGCGATCGCGACCAAGTAGCTTTGAGGACGTGTTAAGGATCGTCGACGCATGGAAGTGAGGCAGCGTGGCTATGTATCGAAATGACAGTCCGAATAACTCCCGTGCTTCAACATCGTTGAGTGCGGCAGCACTTTCCGAGTTCGTGTTCTGCCCCAGAGCGGGGATTCTGACACTTGAAGCACGTGCGGAAGACCGCGTTGACGAACCGGCATTCGATGTCACTAAAATCTACGAATTGCAAGTCTTGGAAGCGGCCATCGTTCGTTCGTTTTGGTCGATCGTTGCAAGTGTCGTGGGTGTCAGTGTCCTTTATGTTGTGGCGAGCATGGTTTCCCAACGGGGGTACTGGCTCATTTGGCTCGTCGCCGTTCCCTTTGGTTTTCGGTTACTGACGTTTGCTTGCACACAGTTTGGAACTCTGATTTCATTGCTTGCAAAGCGGTACTTCGCCAAGAAGGCCCATTGCTCTGAGCCCGATCGCAATCTGCTCGAATTGCAAAGGGTCACTTGGTGGGGGCTTCTAAACATGGGATTTGAATCGGTGCAATACAACAAGGCGCTGTTCGATCCGGAATGGAAACTAGGTGGCAAGCCGTGGCGAGTCTTGCGGCGTGGCTCACTGCGTATCCCGGCGTTTCGTACGCGCAGCGTATTGGACACTCCTTCACAACAGAATGTCGTGAAGATCATGGCCTATTGTTACGTGCTGGAAAAATGCGAAGGCTTCGACAGCCCTTACGGTATCGTGCTGATGGGAGACACTTATCAGGGCTTTGCCGTTCCGAATGGCGGGGAATTTCCTGTGGCGTTTCACAAAGCGTTACTTGAATTCAGAGTCGTCGCGGAAAACGTCGAGTTACGACAAGTCGATTCCGCCCCGCCGAAGGATCTCAGAAAGTGCGTTGAGTTCCCGAGGGGTAAACCACGTCGGGTGAGTCTTGGGAAACAAACTGTGCGAGGGGATCATTTGCTCAGACCCTATGTCTTGCGAAAATGGCATGAAACATTTCACTG
>CAUJKL010000648.1 GCA_963204995.1 Planctomycetota bacterium
CGTCCTCGGTTTCGATCTGGAGCTTACTGGCTCGCAGCAAACCCAGCACGCACGCCTTGACGACTTCCGGCGTGTAGCCAAAGGGCGGTCCCGCGAAGTTGGAGATCAATGCTCCGCCGCTCGTCCCATCTTCTTTCTCGATACGTTCCAGAATCCGCCGCGGAATGACCCCGCTGCACGTCGGCACATAGCGCCCGGCGTCTAATTCCAAAATGCCCAGCTCGTCTTTGAGGAATTTGGGTGACGGTCCCGATAAGTCTGCTTCGAGCAGCTGTGCCAACTCAGCGGGCAAGACCGTGATGGGATCGAATTGGAAAAAGAGGTCGCTGAGGAGTCGTTCCGCGACGGTCTTCAAAGTCGTTGCAAAGCCCGAACCGTGCTCCGTGGGTTCGATCTTGCGTTCCCGAAAATACATATTCCCCGACATCCAGGCGGCAGCCACTTCGTCTTGCAGCTTCTCCTGGAGCTCCTCGGTACGCAGCTCTTCACTTTGGAGCAGGATACGGCGAGCGTCGCTTAGCGATTCTCGCCGGGGCTGATACTTCTTGACGATGCCCTTTGACTTAATCAATTCACGGGCCTGTTGGGCCAGCTGTTCTGTATCTCCGCAGACCCACACCAACCGGTTTTCCAAGGCCGTCTCGGCGCTCCGCTTGACCCATGTCGCTTCGCTGCGGTCGTCGTTGGGAAGAAATCTAAAATCCACACGGAACGCCGCGTCGTCGCGCGGGTCGAGCAGTTTAGCGTCGACCTTTTCGCGCCCGTCGGAATACACGCCAGCCCAAGGGAAAGCACGGCCTTTCATCTTGGGTCGTTCCGGTTTGTCGAGCAGGAACTTCAGAGCATCTTCGACGATCTCGCTGATGCTTTCGCGAGGAGCGGTGATCTCGCGCCGCTCGCGCTCCCACTCTTCGCCCGCCGTCGATTGGACGCGGTAGCCTTGCTTCTCGGAGAAGCTCAACAGGTTGCGTCGTCGCAGTTCCTCCAATGCTTCGGTCACCTCGGCGACTTGGTTGCCGCGGTCGAGGCGATCGTACAGACACTGCGACACGAACTTGGCGTCGGTAGGGACGGTGTCTTGGATCAACTCGAGTAGCGACACGGCCTTGGCGGCTCGAATCAAGAGAGGATCGTCAGCGGCACACTGGTGCAAGATACGGGCCATGCTGGATTGCACATCCGAGTCGAGCGCCGTGTGTTGCACTTCATAGATTTGATCCAACGTGACCAGATCGCCGACGGGTCGGTCCGCCAGCTCCTGATTGCGAAACAACTCGCCCAACAACTGCAACAAGCCGCGGATGGCCTGGTCGTCGCCTTGGGCCCGGGCCGATCGAGTGCGGAGAGCGCTGGTGATCTGGAGCAGCAGATCGATCTGGCCGGGTAACATGGGATAGACTTCGACGAACGCGTCGGCCGACACGTCTTCGCAGCCAAACGCGTAGAGCTTCAACACCGGCCGATGTTTCTCGAATCGCGCTCGCAACTCGTCTTCGCCCTTCCGGTCCTTTTGCAGCAGGCGGCGGTGAACGACGTCGCGAATGTTGGTCGCAGACAAGTGAACTCGCAGATGCTGGGGAAACCGATCCTTGGCCCAGATCAGAAACGAGTCGCCGGCTTCTTCGTCGATGCGTTGTTGTCCCAAAGCGAGCAACCAGGCTTGGCCTTTGAGTCGTGCTCCCAGTTCGGAAGCGAAGGCTCGCATGCGATCGACGCGGTCGCGGTTCGAGAGTACGTATTGCGAGACCTCATCAACGACCATGAACAACGTGGCGCCTGGCCGGCGAAACTTCAGCATGTCGCTGATGGCGGCGACCGCCTCGGACGGAGAATCCAGGCGTTGGTGCGTTCCTGCACGGCTGGTGAACCAACTCATGGGGTCCGTGTACCGCACGGAATCCATGACGTGCATGATTTGGGAGAAAGCTTCTTCGGCAAAAGGTTTGTCTTTCTCTTGATCCCAAGGATGACCAAGCGTCTGCTCGGCGGCGGTCGTGAATTGCGACCACTGGCCACCGCGTTCCAGCTTCAGCTCGAAGTCGGCTACCCAGGCGTCCGTACTACAGTAACCCAGTCTGCTCTGGAGTTGCCGCACGGCGGCGGCGTGAAGTTGTTCGTTGTCTTGGGCAATCCCTCCGATATCAAAGACGACGGCGATGGGATCGATCTTCCGTCGCAGTTTGTCCCAGGCCTTTCGTAGTTCGTCCGCTCGAGGTGACGTGTCGCGTCGCAGCAGTGCATCGGCCAGCGATGTTCCATCGGGCAGGGCGACGCCGTCTAATGCCAAGCCGAGAAGTTTTGCAAAGCTCGACTTGCCCGAGCCATAGAAGCCCGAGATCCAGACGTTGGGGAGATCGGGACCGCTCTTCTTGTCCAACTCGGAGGCGATGGCGTTTAGGAGCCGAACGTACTGCTCGTGGATGCCGTCCGGCACACGCTGATGGTTGGGATGATCCTGGGGCCAACCGCCAGTGATGATGTATTCGGATACTTCGTCGTGCAGCTTCTTGGGACTTTGTTCGTGGAAGTAAACGACCGGCGGTATGTCACGTTTGACATCCGACACGAACAAATCGCGGATCAGCATGGTTTCGCTCATTAGTAAATTCGCGGACGGTAGTCGCTGTCCGGGTCCAAGATGCCCATGAAGGAAAGTCCTTTGTCGCCGCGGCGTTCCCCGGGATACAGCAGAACCACCGGAATACTTCGCGTGTGTCCATCGAGATGGCGAAGCAATGCGGATGAACGATAGAACGGATACATGGCCCCGGCGCGTCCGATCAAGGCCACGGTGCGATCGGTTTGCTCCGGATGCTGGTCGTTGTAATCGCAGATGATGCGGCTGCAATCCGCCGCGATGCCCGTAGGGCCCTCGATCAACGGCGTCAGCTTGCCTTGCAAGTAGTTCAAGCCGCGATCCAAGGCGGTCGCAGCGGTTTGCCGTTCCATCTGTATGACTTTCTCGATCCAGCCTTCGTCCTGGTTCCGCACACGATCCAATAACAACTTTTGCAGGTTGATGGAAAGGACCGCCCAGCCGTTGCCGACCAGATCGGTGCTGAGCTTCTGGACTTCGCGCCGCAGGTGGAACTCCTCGCGCGGCTCATACTGTACGATTGCGAAGCGATAGTTCCGCATCGTGCTGATGCGCGGGCCATCCTTGTGAATGAGATCCTTGCGCAAGTCGGCGAACGCTTGTTGCAACGGCGTCTGATCAAGGAGCGGGCGACTCATGATGCTTCTCCAGCATGAATCGGATCGCCCGCCAAGATCGTGGCTTCCGCCCAATCGGATAGGGTCTGATACTGCCAACCGAAATCTACGAGGTCGCCTTGGCGGCGATAACGCAGGGCTGCGAGCGGACGGAGGCGTCGCTCGAGCTCTTCACCGACAAGTCCAAGTGACTTGAAATACGGATTGGCGAGCAGCGTTCCGTGGAAGGTGACTTCGCGCAGCAGATACAGCATGTAAGTCAGAGCTTCATCGTCAACGCGGGGCAATTGCAGCGAACGAGGGTCACGTGTCCCACGCAGCAAGCCTGCTGATGTGGCAGCGCTGAGCAGCTTTCTGGCAAATTGAACGCGTGTCGCCAGTGTCCAACGCTGCGGTACGAACCCCGCGATCCACTGAACGACGAGATCCCGAGTCAGCTCTGGTCGGCTCTGCTCACGACGTTGCGCGAGATACACGCCGGTGAACGCACGATACAGCGGGTCGGCGAGCTGTAGATGCCAATGGCAAGTCACCCGGCGGGTCGTTGGCTCCATGTGTTCCCAGAGATGCAGGACGCGGAGAGCTGAAGGGAAAGCATCGTACCGCTCGCGAAACTCGGTCAGCAGCATCTTCGCTCGCGCAAGGCTTCGCGCGCCGAACCAGTATTGGTCGAACGCTTCTTCGGCACTTGGTGCTTCGTGGTCCGGATCGATGCGCTGCCAGTAGGCGCGCGAGTGCTCGACTTCTAGCGCGCACTTCATGAGCCGCGTATGGAAATCGATCGTTTCCGCTGACTGGAAAGTCACGACGCCCTCCGGTAGTGAGGCATCGGATACTCGTCTGTCAACGGCGAACAAGCGGCGATCAAGTGGCGCACGAGCAACTCAAGGGAGTCCGGCGCGCTGCCTCTGATGCGTCGGCCGATTGGGGCTGAAACAAAATCGACCTTGCCGTGTGCTTGCACCCACTCGGCAAATTGATCTTGGTCCCAGTTATCGGAAACTACTTCGGCAAGCCCCGGTAACGCCTCGACGGGCGGCTTGCCCGAACGTTTTAGGTCTGCGAACCGCTCGTCGGCTCGCTCGTCGATTTCAAACGTGATGTTGAAGAGCGAAATGATCCGGTCGGAATCGTGGTCTTGCTTGCGAAGTTCTTCATCCCGCCGACGAGCCGCTTCGCGAACGCCCTGAAAGATTGCCCATTCCCAAGACTTCGGCAGCAAGCGGGAGAACAGATCTTGGCCGCCGAACTCGCTGGCTAGGTTTGTTCGCCACCACCCAAGTCGCTGCTCGTCAACAGACTCGCCGCGTTCGCCAGCCCAGCCAATCGCCAGTTGTGCGGTCAGCAGCAGGTCGAGCTGCGACAACGGAATTGGCGCGGCCTCGCGACCCGCTTCGCTGTTCTCGGTTACCACCATGTTTAACTTCCCCAGGAAGGCGTCTCAATTCCCAGGCCCTGCGTAAGAGCAGTGACGCCGTTGCGTTATCCGTCGGTGCCAGCCTCGAGTCAGATCGATTTGTCGGTCTGTCGAGCTGACACCTTGAACTTGAAGCCCCTCAGTTTACAAGATTACGAGTCGCAAACCAGCGACCGAGTTGCTTGATTCTGCTGTGTGCCGTATCGGCAACATGAGCATCTCTGGAAGTTATTTCGTGAGCGTTGCTACGACATTCGTTGCGAAGGCTATGATAGAATGCCCAAGTTACAAGACACCACGTTCTTCCCACCCCCACTCCACCGCACTCCCTACCATCCTGCCTAAACCTCTTCAGAAAACAGGAGTCCCCACTCGTGTTGAACAATCCCTCTCGCCGTGACTTCCTCCAGACTTGCGGCACCGCTGCTGCTGCGACCTTGGTCGGTGCATCGTCTGCATTCTCTGCCGACAGCACCGGTCGCTCGCCACAGAAACGCTGGTTCAAAGGCAATTTGCACATGCACAATCAGTGGTCCGATGGCAAGCCACTCGCGCCTTGGGCCATTGATTGGTACAAGACTCACGGCTACGACTTTGTCTGTCCATCGGATCATAATATCTTCCAATCGGACGAACTGCGTTTCGGTGGCTTCGGGTTCAACAACCAGCCTGCGGATTTGGCTGCTTTCAAGGGTGAGTCGTCTTTGTGGAAAGTCATTTCACCGAGCGCCGGTTGGCCGAAGTTGACGCAGCGCGACGTCATCGAAACGATGGAGAAGTTTGGCACGGATACGGTTCGCATGATCACCGTTGGCGATCAGACCTACGTTCGAATGACGACGTTTGCCGAACTGGAAGAGCAGTTTGCCGAGCCGGACAAGTTCCTGATGATTCCGGGATACGAACAAACCGGCGGCTGTTACAACGACCAACAAGTCCACATGAATTTTATTAACGTCCGCGAGGTGTTTCCGTACATTAAGTCAGAGACACCGAAAGAGATTTTTGCACAGACATTCGCCAAGGGGCAGGAGGTGTACGACGGACAAGACTATCTGTTCACCGCGGATCATCCGTTATGGCGGTATTATGATTTTTCGCCGAAGGATTTGATCGCGCTGCCGCAGATTCGGTTGTTCGAGGTGAACAACAACAGCATCGATGGGCGCTACGAAGCACATCCTGAAGGCTGGAAACCCGAGGAGTTTTGGGATGTTGTCAATGCGCATCGAGCTGCCCATGACCAACCGCTGCTACTGGGCATGGGCTCGGATGACCGCCACGACTATACGATCGACGCCAAAGCTTGGAGCGTCGTGCGAGCGGCACGCCTGGGCGTCGCGGAGCTGTTCTCCGCCATTCGTGAGGGTGATTTCTACGCATCCAACGGCCTTGATTTTGAAGAGATCCAATTCGACGGTAAGTCGCTGTCGGTCAAAATCGATGTCCGAGAGGAAGGTCGATATCGGATCGAGTTCATCGGAACGAAGAAGGATTATGACCCGTCGAGTCAAGTCGTTGAAGTCAAGGCAGGCTCACGCAACCCGGCTAGAAAAATCGACGTGTTCTCCGACTCGATTGGCATTGTTCTCGATGCGGTCGAGGGGACTGAAGGCTCGTATACTTTGAAACCCGAAGATTTGTATGTGCGGGCCAAAATTGTCAAGCTCGGCAAGGAACTTCAGTCGGACTGGCAATCCCACCCCGCAGCCTGGAGCCAGCCATACCGGTAGGCATCGTCTGAGTTGACTGGCTTCTGAAGCCGCGTCACGCTACGAGGCTGTGATTTTATTGGGTGGGATAGGCTTCCAGCCTGTCAGAAATACGGGGAAAATGACAGGCTGGAAGCCTATCCCACGATTTTTTCACAACCTCTACGGTAATGGCCAATATCGAGTCTGAATTCCGAGGAGCACGATGACCATGAAACAACACCTTTCGCGACGAACCGTCATCAAAAGCACGTTGGCCGGAGGGGCGAGCGTCGTGGCGGGAGCCGTTCTGCCGGGCAGGCTCCTGTGCGCCGAGCAGAACGAGGCAAACGCGAAGGCCGATCCCAAGGTTCGTGGGCCGTTTCCGATTCTGTCCACTCCGTTTACTGAATCGGGAGGAGTCGATTACGGCGTGTTGGCGAAGCAAGCGAAGTTCGTTGCTTGGGGTGGTTGTCCTGGAATGATCTGGCCTCAATCCGGAGATAGCGTCGATCTGTTGACGATGGACGAGAAGATGAAAGGGATGGAGGTGTTGGCCAAGACTGCACGCAGCCTGTCCACCTCGCTGTGCCTTGGAGTCCAGGGGAAAAATACGCAAGAGATGCTCGCATTCGCCGAGCACGCTGAAAAGTTGGAACCCGAAGCAATCATCTCGCGTCCGCCCGATTCCGGGAAGTCAGAAGAAGATCTGCGGCAGTACTGGAGAGCCCTTGCCGCGGTCGCCAAACGGCCGGTCATTCTGCAAACAACCGGCGGCGTTGCCTACAATGGCCCGCTTCCTTCACCGCAACTGATGATTGAACTGGCACAGGAGTTTCCGCACTTTGGGTATATCAAAGAGGAGGCTGGCGACGTGTTGGGGCGAATGCGTACTTCGATTGCCGCCATGCCTCCGGTGCGTCGTGTGTTCAGCGCACGTGGTGGATTTCATTGGCTCAAAGAAGCTCAGCTTGGATCCGAAGGTGTGATCACCGAACGCGCAGCCTACGCCGACGTGCTGACCCGTATCTGGGAGTTGCAGCAGAGCGGAGACGACCCGAAAACTTTGGCAGATGTGTTCGCCAAGTTCATTCAAATGGTCGAGGTAAAGCCGGGCAGTCTGCGTGGTGCCAACTTGTATATTTGGAAGAAGCGAGGCGTGTTTAAGAACTTGGTATCTCGCGATTACGGACCGGGACGATCGATGCCTGCCTCGCCAATCGTGTCCGAACTCAAACTCAGTCACGAACAAACCGCAGCGGCTGAGCAGCGTTTTGAGGCCCTGCATCCCTATCTGAAAGAGGTGACGCCTGATTTGACAGCTTCTTCGTAACGACCTTCGCCAGAAGGTTGACGCTCAATGTTTCCCACGCTGTGACGAGCGCGGCTACCCTGATCAACATAGTTCCAACCCAAGATCTCCACGATGCATTGACCATTGTCGGGCCGCACACCGTCGACTTCGTATCCATGCGTTTCCTGCAGCCCCACGATATCGGCCTGCGTTTCACGAATGGCTCGAACATCAATGATTTTCCTGACGCATGCAGTTCCTCCATCTCCGTTCGCGGAATGGTTACGCGTTTGCCTTCATGGGATAGTTGTAGTCGTACTTTGGCGTTGGGATCATCGACCAGCGGCTTCAACCATCGGCTGTCGATGGTATCGAGCTTTCAAGCGTCTTTGTTTAACCCGTTTCAGGCAAAAAGGTTGGCATGCTGATGCCGTCGAAGGGTTGGAATTTTCCGTAGACTTGGCAGAAGTGCATTTCGCAGTTGCGTGCTCCCCAGTCGTACATTTGTTTCACGAGTTTTTCACACTGCATCGGGATCAGACACACGGGCCTGCGACCGGGGTGCTGATTCAACTCGTGGAGGATCAGGGCCGCGGCATCGTCTTCGGTGCGAGCGATGCAGGGGCCGAGCATGTTCATTGCTTGATGCCCGCAGGAAATGATGTAACCGTCGAGGTCACCGCCCGGGCTTTCGATGACCGACGCGTGCCAATAACCACGTTTGTTTTCGATGCAGTACTTGTAGTCAATTTCGCGTGTGATGCCGCTGACTTGGTGTTCGAGGGCGGCCATCGCTGCGACGTCGTCCAATCGGGCGTCGCGGACTCGATCGTCGCCCGGTGTTGATTTTTGCATACCGGCGTCAGGTACTTGCGTGATCATGTCTTGAAACGATTGACGCGGGACGAAACCCGCTTTGTTGTAAAGCGAAAATGAATCGAGGTTGGTGGCGCTGGACGTCAAACGCAGGGCTTCGTAGCCGTGGTCGTTCGTGTAGTCGACGATATGCTGCAAAAGCTGGCTGCCCACTCCGTTGCCGAAGTAGTTCGGGTGGACGTTCATGATGCCCAGGCTGACGTGATGCTCGCGAGGGTGATAGAAACACGGGTCAGGAAAAGGTGTCAGTCAGGAAAAGGTGTCAGGAACCGTTGTTTCGCTTCTTCGGTCTGCCGTGAGGGCGGAGCGTACTCTCCAGACCAAGTTGCTGGACCATCTTCTCGGACCACGCCGAGTCGCCATAGGGACAACCACGCTGAACGCTGCGACGGAGGGCTCCCAACTCGGCGTCCGCCTGCGGGGTGTTCACATGATCGATCCAACCAGGGCGACGGGTCAGGAAAGGTGTCAGGAGCCGTTGTTTTGTTTCTTCGGTCTGCCGTGAGGGCGGAGCGTATTCTCCAGACCAAGTTGCTGGACCATCTTCTCGGACCACGCCGAGTCGCCATAGGGA
>CAUJKL010000649.1 GCA_963204995.1 Planctomycetota bacterium
TGCGGAGTGAGGTGGCGTTCGACGGTCATCTCTTGGTTCCGCGCCGGACTGGCTCGATCGCTGTAGTCGTCGAACAACGTCGCTGGCTCCGGAATGGTGACATCATCGTAGTTGTGCAACTGCTTCGGACCCGGCTGCCAATTGCGATGCGGCGCTTTGTGCTGATACATCAACAAGAATGGTTTGTCCGCGTCGCGTTTGTTCTTCAACCAGTCCAAGGCCAGATCGGTGATGATTTCGGTCGTGTAACCGGTGTGTTTGACGACGCCATCGGCGGTATCCATCGCTGGGTTGTAATATGGCCCTTGGCCTTGCAGGATGTGCCAGTAGTCAAACCCTGTTGGGTCCGTCACTAAGTGCCACTTGCCGATGACCGCCGTCTGATAGCCCGCAGTTTGGAGCAGCTTCGAGACGGTCTGTTGCTGACCATTGAATCGGTTGCCATTGCGAACAAAGCCGTTCAAGTGGCTGTACTTGCCGGTCAAGATCACGGCCCGCGACGGCCCGCAAATGGAATTCGTCACGAAGCAGCGATCGAACCGCATGCCTTCCTTCGCAATCCGGTCGAGGTTTGGTGTCTGATTCACTTGGCTGCCATAACAGCCGAGCGTCTGATAGCCGTGATCATCGGAGAAGACGAACAGGATGTTGGGCCGTTGGTCTTTGTCCGCCCACGCAAAGTTGCCAAAGACGGCCATCGCAAGCAGTGTGAGAATTATCGAGCGACGACGGATCATGGCTAAATCCTTTTTCTTTGGTCATCCCAAAACAATAAAACCGTCGCCTCACGTAAGTAAAGCGACGGCTGGAATTCTAGGCGAAATCTTTGGAGCTAGGAGCCAAACGGATCAGCGAATGGATCGGCAGCGGGAGTCGCTGGTGCGTCCGCCGGCATCGCCTCGCCAGTTGCTGCTGGAGCATCGTCGGCGAAGGGGTCGGTGCTCGCGTCCGCCGCAGGGGCATCCGCCGGCATCGCCTCGGTTGGATTGCTGTCGCCGAAGAGGTCTGGGACGCTCTCTGCGGGTTCGGCTGCGACTGCCGGTGCTGCTTCCGGCTGAACCGGCTGCGCGCCACCACCAAAGGGATCAGACGCGTCTTCCGCTGGCGGGGTGCCAACTAATTCCTTCGCGGGCGCTGGCTGCGGTCGATTCGGATTGCGAAGCACTTGTTGCTCAGCACCCTGGATTTGTTCATAGCGAGCCTGCGAAGCCTTCACCGTACGCGTGCGTGCGGCGAGTCGGGCATCTTGGCGTTGGCGTTCGATCTCGATCCTGGCAGCGCCTTGAATTCGTTGTAGCGAGTCGCTCACGGGATAGACGCGATCCGCTCCGAGTGTTTCAAGCTCCGCACCCTTTTGAAAGTCTTTCTTAGCTTCATCGGGTCGGCCAAGCGACAGGTATGCCAGACCGCGGAAATAAAACGCACGTGGATCTTGAGTCCCTTGATCGATGGCTGTCGTTAGATATCCATGTGCATCTTGATACTGACCGGCGAAATACGAGTGTACGCCGTGGCCATAAAGCTCGGCCAACACACTGTCCTGGGCGACGACGTCGGCCGGACGCGTTGCGAGTAGGCTGATGACTGCGAATCCGATGGCTAAGTAGCTACGCATTCGAAACGCTCCCGATTCGAAAGTGGATGTTGAGACTCGACGAGCGAACACGCTACCATGATGGAGGCGGAGCCCGCGCCTGTAGAGGCGTCTGGCAAAGAGTTCATGGTAATTCGCGAATTCCATCGTCGCAAGCGTTACAGGAGGAATGTCCAAAACTCTATGATCAATCCAAAGTTGCTGCCGACGTACGATCGGCTCCAGAGTTACGACTGGAATTATGAACACGCCCCCGATCCGGTGGAGCTGGAAATACCAGCGGTTCCTGGCGTGTGGGACTTCTGTGGACTGCCTGTCGCGTCGCCACTGGGAGTCCCGGCGGGGCCACTTCTGAACGGCAAATGGTGCTTGTACTATGCGAGCTTGGGGTTTGACGTGGTGACGTACAAGACGGTTCGCAGCCGGGAGCGTGCTTGCTATCCAATGCCGAATCTGCAACCCGTCGCCTGCGGGCAGCTGACGGGCAACGAAACGGAAGTTCAGGCTGCGGCTGAGATGACGGGCAGCTGGGCAGTTTCCTATGGTATGCCATCCAAGGAGCCAGCCGCTTGGCGCGCGGATGTCGAAGCGACGCGCGGGAGGCTCGATAAAGAAAAACTGCTCTCGGTGTCCGTGGTGGCGACGGTGCAAGACGGGTGGACGATCGACGAACTTGCGGCGGACTATGCAAAGTGTGCGAGATGGGCCGTCGAAAGTGGTGCGGATGTCGTCGAAACCAACTTCTCGTGCCCGAACGTGTCGACTTGCGATGGCCAGCTATTTCAACAACCGACGGAGGCTCGACGCGTGGCGGAAAGCGTGCGGGCTGCGATCGGCAATACGCCCTATGCGGCGAAGATTGGGCACGTCCCCACGGCGGAGGCCGCGGTGGAATTGCTCGACGCGATCGGTCCCAGCATCGACGCGCTGGCTATGACAAACAGTGTGGCTACGCAGGTTCGCAACGGCAACGCACTGGTGTTTGATGGGCAGCGCCGCGGCATTTGCGGGGCGGCGATCCGCGATGCTTCGATCCAACAGACACAATTATTCACTCGGTTGATACGAGAGCGTGCGTGTGATATTCAAGTCATCGGGGTTGGCGGCATTCAGAACGCCGACGACGTGACCGCGTACCTAGCGGCTGGTGCTAAGGCGTGCCATATCGCGACGGCGGCCATGGTCGATCCCCTTCTCGCAGTGCGTATCAAGCAAGAACTCGTTCGTCGCAGCTGAAAACCGCTAGTCCCTACGATCAAAAATCGTTGCCTAGATCTGACCTATTTGCCTAAGATATCGACAGGTGTTGCGCAGGATTTAGGCATGCACCGCTAGTGTCGCGGCAAGGTCCGACGAAACATTGGGTTAGTGGATTGCAATTCGGGTTGTTTTCCGTATCATGCTCCTTCCTTTCCGTTCTCTGGCACAGTGCTTGCATTAGAAGACGGAATCGTAGTAGGCGGCGGCTCTCGGTCTCTTTTTGATTGCCGAGTGTTGGTAACGGATGACGATTCTTCCCACTCGTCGTGATCCGACTTTGCCTGCCTGCGCGTGCCGAACACGCGGATGTGTTGTGGCGAGGAGGTTGCACGGATCGCTCCAACCAGATCAAGCCCCGGTGGGCTTGAAGACTTGCGAGTTCAGATACTCGCAGGACCGACCAGATGTGTCGTTATAGTGCGGGTTCACAACAGACATACCGATCACGAAGTGCGAAGGGAGACCGAACGAAGATGAGTAAGACCAAACTTGAGTACATCTGGCTGGACGGCTACAAGCCAACACAGAGTCTGCGATCGAAAACGAAGATCGTCAAAGACTTCGACGGTTCGGTGGAGTCATGCCCGATGTGGGCGTTCGACGGCAGCTCGACTCAACAAGCTCCGGGTGGATCGTCCGACTGTCTGCTGCAACCGGTCGCCGTGTTCCCCGACGGAGGTCGCAAGAACGCCTTCCTGGTCATGACGGAAGTTTTAAACTCCGATGGCACACCACACGAATCGAATGGCCGAGCCACCATCGATGACGACGACGAGGATTTCTGGTTCGGCTTCGAGCAAGAGTATTTCTTGTGGGACGCCGTGCATAATTTGCCGCCTGGCTTCCCGCCTGGTGGATATCCCGCACCGCAGGGGCCATACTACTGCTCGGTCGGCGCGAAGAATGCCTATGGCCGTCCGGTCGTCGAAGAGCATCTCGATCTGTGCCTCGAAGCGGGACTCAACATCGAAGGCATCAATGGCGAAGTGGCTGCCGGTCAGTGGGAGTTCCAGACGTTTGCGAAGAGCGCCAAGCGAGCTGGCGACGAGACTTGGATCGGACGCTATCTGCTGGAGCGGACGGCTGAGAACTACGGCTATGCCATTCAATGGCATCCCAAGCCGCTGGGTCAGACCGACTGGAACGGTTCGGGCATGCATGCCAACTTCTCGAATTCGACGCTCCGCACGTGTGGAAGCAAGGAGATTTACGACAAGGTCTGTCAGGCATTCGCACCTCGTGTGAAGCAGCACATCGACGTCTACGGCGCTCACAACGAGCAACGTTTGACGGGGCTGCACGAAACGCAGCGTATCGATCAGTTCAGCTACGGTGTCTCCGACCGTGGTGCGTCGATTCGGATTCCTGTCGCGACCGTAAAGGCCGGTTGGAAGGGTTATCTCGAAGATCGTCGACCGGCCTCGAATGCCGACCCCTATAAGGTCGCGGCTCAGATCATCAAGACAGTCAACGGCGCGATCGCCAAAGAAATGGCGAACGCCTAAGGATCGTCTAGGAAATAACTTTATGAAACAAGGTGGCTGGGGCTGAGTCCGCGAAGCCCCGGCTTACCATGAACTCCAATCAGCCGTGGCGTCGAAGACTCCGCCACAGCCACCCGCCCAAAACGTACGCAAGGATGCGAGATGCCGCCCTCGGCGTCATCGATTCCTTCTGGTTGACGGATCACGAGCGGCTGCCCGAGCGATCGAGCAGCCGCTTTGTGCTTCTTGTGGAAGCTTCTCAGCGAGACGCCCGGCATTCTGCTCGCGATAACGCTCGCCGAAGGCGTTGACGCTTATCGTACGACGGCCCTCCGAGGCCGTCGTATGCTGCACGACGGCCTCGGAGGGCCGTCGTACGTGCGTGGTGAAAGTGCCCTTGCCAACCGCGAATGGTATATAACAGACGCAGTTACCTGTGTTGATTGCCCCGGAGACGAAAGATGACACCCCGAGAAGTACTTGCCCTGTGTCGCGAAAAAGATGTGAAGGCCGTTGATTTTCGCTTCATGGACTTCCCCGGCGTGTGGCAGCACTTGACGATTCCCGTCCGCCGCTTGAGCGAAGACATCTTCGAAGACGGGCTCGGCTTTGACGGTTCCAGCATTCGTGGTTGGCAAGCGATTCACGAAAGCGACATGCTCGTCGTGCCGCAAGCAGAAACCGCCTTCATCGACCCGTTCACCACGCTGCCGACGCTGTGCATGATCTGCAACATTCAAGACCCGATCACGCGCGAAGACTACTCCCGAGATCCGCGGAACGTCGCTCGCAAAGCGGAAAACTATTTGAAGAGTACTGGCATTGCCGATACCGCCAACTTCGGACCGGAAGCCGAGTTCTTTATCTTCGACGACATTCGCTTCGATCAGAACGCTCACGAGGCGTACTACCACGTCGATAGCATCGAGGGCGAGTGGAATCGAGGCCGGGACGAGAAGCCAAACCTCGGCCACAAACTGCGCTATAAGGAAGGTTACTTCCCGTTGCCGCCTGCGGATCAGATGATGAACATCCGCAACGAGATGATGCAGACGATGATCGA
>CAUJKL010000650.1 GCA_963204995.1 Planctomycetota bacterium
CTTGGCGCGAACAGGGTTTGCTTCGATGTAGCGGAGCACCGTCAGCAGATGGTCGTCATCCTCGATCACGGGACTCTTGAACCGGCCTTCTTGAACCGGCCTTGCCAGACGTGCCCCAGGCTTTGGCGATGTTTGTGGTAATGTTGCGTATGAGAAACCAACACGCTTTGCATGCGCCGACTGATGCTATGTTGCTGTGGCCGGATCAGCAGATGGAAATGGTTGCTCATCAAGCAATATCCATACAGGGCAAACGGCTTGCGCTGTTGAAGATCGAGCAAAGCCTTCAGAAACGCCTCATAGCCTCCCGTTTTGAAGAAGACGTTTTGGCGGTTGTTGCCACGATTGACAACGTGGTACACCAAACCCGGCGCGATCGGACGAAGTGGTCGAGGCATGACGCCATCCTACCGCGATCCCTCCCTCCCGCCAATAAATAGTTCTGACCCTTTTTTACGCTTAGACCATTTGCAGCTTGGCCGGATGATTAAAGAAATCCCTGGTCACGCCTAGCTCAATCCGCGCGCCAACCGCAACACGACAGTGCCATTCGTGTCATGGCCCATGAAACCATAGTCACGCCAACCCTGATCGTCCGAGAGAATGAGCACGACATTCGGCCCGCTCGGTGGCTGATCGGCGGCCAGGGCCGAGCATACCGCGCTCAACAGCGACACCTCGAGCAAGATTCTTGTCACGGGTACTTTTGCTATCAGGTCAGTCATGGATTGGCTGCTAACGAGGGTGTTTGTGCATCGAGGATTTCAACCACTATAATCAATCGCGACTGTGATTGTTTGGTTTTACCGCTGAGTCGCGTAAGAGGTGATTGGAAATGGAGACTCACTCCGTGCCGATTCCGGCACAGACTCCCAAGGAAACCTGCGACATGAAACGCAGACAGTTCTTGTCACTGGCGGGAACCACCACCGCACTGGCCGCTGGTGCCGGAACCGTCGCACTCGAGCGTGCCTCCCGTGCCGCAGAGCAGCCGCGACAGAGGCCTCTTAAAATGTACGTTGGGACGCAGCGCAGCCCAACGACGCCGCAAATGCTGCAATACTTTAAGCGGCACGGTGTCGATCACATTTGCGGCTATCCTCCGCATCCCGGCGAGCGTGGATATTGGACGGTCGAAGACCTCGAGAAGACCCGGGATCTTTGCGAACACCATGACATTACACTCGACATGGTGGCGTTACCATTCTTGAGTTCGTCGCACATCGACAGGGAACAACGCGGCGCCATTATGTTGGGCAAAAGCCCCGAGCGCGACCGCGATATCGAGCATATCAATATCATGACGGCCAACTGCGCCCAGGCCGGTATCCCGGCCTGGAAGTACAACATGAGCTTGCTGGGTGTCCCGCGAATCGAACACACGCCCGGTCGCGGTGGGTCCAGCTACAGCACCTGGAAGTTGTCGAAAGCCAATGCCGATCCCCCACTGACACGCGCCGGTCGCGTCACGGCAGATATCGCCTGGGAGCGGATCACCTATTTCCTCGATCGCGTCATCCCGGTCTGCAACCAGTACAAGATCCGAGCCGCTTGCCACCCGCACGACCCCGGCATGCCCGAGCACGGGTTTCAGGGAATCACGCGGGTTTTGGGCACTGTCGAAGGGTTGCAAAAGTTCATCTCGATTCAAGCGAGCCCCTACCACGGCTTGAACCTGTGCCTGGGCACAACCGCCGAGATGTTGCGGAACCCCGCTCAGGAGATCTACGACGTGATTCGCTATTTCGGCCACCGCCAGAAGATCTTCAACATCCACTTTCGCAACATCCGCGGCCGGCGCGACGATTTCCAGGAGGTGTACCCGGACAACGGCGACATGGACATGCTACAGGTGCTCAAGACACTCTATGAAGTCGACTATCCTTACATGGTGATGCCCGACCACATGCCTCGACATGCGGATGATCCGGACGGTCGTCAAGCGTTTGCGTTTTCGTACGGGTACATCAAAGGGCTGCTGCAAGCCGTCGCGGCTGACGGTTGAGCAGAGCGCGTAACAGAAATGGATTGGCGCCCTCGGATCGAGTATGACCAAGATAATGCACTCGCGACTTCGGTAAGTGACACATGACAAAACGTCCTTAGTCACGAGCGTGAGTTACTCAGATGCCCGAGGCGATAGCGGTCGATGTGTGTAACGACTCCAGCCTGACCTTCAAATGAGAGCGGGACACGCGGTTTCCCGATTCACTTCGCAGTATTGCGAATGCCTCTCGTGCCAACACACTCGCCGTCTTCATTACGTCGGAGAAGGATCGAACGGTCCCACCCGATTATCAACGACGAATTATCGACGCTTACGCAGGCAACCAGCAGTTGATGGATTTACGCGATGCCGACCATGCGACGCCAATTGATGATGGGTGGCGATCAGCGATCGCAGGGGGCTATCACTTCACTTGCGATGCTTAGATTCTTTGAAAATGCAACTCGCGACGAGACCTTCAATGTGATAACAGGAGCGAAATAGTTCTGGACGATAACCGGTTTAACGAATGCCCTACTGGCCTCGGATTCCGGTTGAGTGGAGTTATTCATGTGATTGATCACAACCAGGATGTCGATTGGCGAGAGCATCCCATCGCCGTTCACGTCCAGGGAAGCAAGAGCAGGGTCAAACGGTAGCGGAAGTCGATTGCCAGTCTGGACGAACTGATCGGAATTCAATGCGTTGATCCCAAGCAGTGCGTCGAGAGGCGAGACAGTCCCGTCGCGGTTGACGTCTACTGGTTGGATGGTGTTCTGCCACGGGGTGGCGTTGGCTTCCACGTGAAACACGAACGGCAACGAGACTTGCAGTGACGGAGTTCCGCTATCGTAACCAGTCAGTAAGAGGTCGAGATGCCCCACTTCATTCGGTTTTGACCTTCTCCAAACCGCGTAGCAGAAACTGACGTATTCCCATCACCGCCTTGAGAATCCCCAAAGGCGTCTCAGCAATCCGTGGGCGTTGCCGGTAAACCTCTCGTCCTGCTGGCGTTGCCATCCGCGCCGCCGTTCGTTCTCGTAGCGGTTCCTACTCGTCGCGCCTGATCGTGCGGCTCGTCCTTTTGCTTTGGCGAGACAGACAGGCCGCCGCCAGCGGGCAGCCGCCACAGGCTTCACAGCGATACACACACACACACACACACGCCCACTCGCACGCCTCGTCGCTTCTCAGGTTTGCTCTCGTCAAAAGGCAGCGGGTGGCCTTGGGGGCAATATCTTCCTCCGGCGAGTAGACAAAACACGATTTGTCCAATTGCCCTTGGGGATTTCGCTTCAGCTTCGGCCATTCGGACTCAGGCACCGCTTGCGTCGGATCGGCGCGGTTGGCCGGACTGTCTTCCCGCGGTTGGTTCGACTCGACCGGAGCATAGAACTCCACATCGCGATCTTCCATTTGCTGCATCACAGCTCCGCTGTTATTGCCTCCGTCGGTGAGAAACTTTTTCGGTTTCTGACCGAACGTTTCTTCGATGCGGTCCACCGCTTCGGCAGCGGCCGCCGTTTCGTTGACCTCGTTCAGGACATCACAATGAACGATGAATTCACACTGGCTGTCGGTGGTGACCACCGGCGTGTAGTTCTGCTCGAATCGTGTATCCAACGCTTGGAGCTTCTCCTCCAGCGTTTTGGCGGT
>CAUJKL010000651.1 GCA_963204995.1 Planctomycetota bacterium
AGTAGGCCGGACCAAGGCTTTGCGCCGTTCCGGCATTTATGGACCGCCGGAACTGCGCAAAGCCTTGGTCCGGCCTACGGTGTGATCTTGTTACCACGGGCTCATGCCGCCGTTGACACACAAGGTTTGCCCCGTCACGAACGAAGCTTCTTCGCTCGCAAAGTACAATACCGCATCGCCAATATCTTGCGGTGTGCCCCAGCGGTTGGCCGGAATCAGCTGGCGATAACTATCCTTCGCCTCTTGCGGATCGTTCGCATGACGCTCGGTGGGAATCCAACCTGGGGCGACCGAATTGACCGTGATTCCAAAAGGGGCAAACTCCGTGGCAAGGCTTCTCGTCAATCCAATCTGGCCGCCCTTTGCAGAGACGTACGCCACAAAGTTGCCGACCGAGCGATGGTAAACTTCGCTCGTGATGTTAACGATCCGTCCCCATTTCTTTTCCTTCATCCCGCCGATGCACGCCTTGGTCAGCAGGAAGGGGCTTTTGATGAAGAAGTCGATCATCGATTGGCAGTGCTGCCAGGTGAACTCTTCGATCGGCATTTGTGGTTGATCGGGCGTGGCATTGGGAACGAGGATGTCGATCGTTCCGAGCTCCTTCGCAACTTGGGCACACATTTCATTGACCGTCGCTTCGTCCGAAGCATCGCCGCGAATCAACATGCCTCGCCCGCCAGCCGCTTTGAACTCGTCGAACGTCGCTTCGGCAATCTGTTGATTGTTGAAGTAGTTGAAGGCCACTTTCGCTCCGGCGCGACCCAACGTCTTGGCAACATCTTTGCCAAGCCCTCGGCTGCTGCCGGTCACGAACGCGACATGTCCGTCCAGTTGAAATGCCATGCAGTCCGCTCTCGCTTTCTGGAATCAGTCATAAGAAGGTTTCGATTCTATGCCATCATCGGTATCGGCGACAGCAGACACTGGTTCATTGCAATGATTGGGATGCCGTGCAGCAATCGCTGCGTTCCGACTTCATTCATAGGCAGCCAAGTGTCAGTAATCCGAGGTCAGTACGTGCCGTCCAGAATTGTGTACTGTGTTGTGAAACTGTTTTCCTGGAGATCGGTGATTTAGCACTGCTGGACAAGCCAGCAGTGGCACCCTGTGTGTTGTGAAACCGTTTTCCTGGAGATCGGTGATGGCCAAAAACTCCTTCCGAAGCCGAGCGCCGCGAAACGGTACAGCTCGATCGAAAGGGCGAACCGACCGCCGCCCTGGGACGCCTGCTGGTCGATGAGGTGCTCCGCAGGTATCGTGAAACGTCGGAAACCCCAGCGCTGCAGCCAGCAAGCGACATCGGAACGAAAGGGGCACGCTGACGTCGTTGCTTTGACTTGCAATCAGGCCGTCTGCATCCCTCTTCAGACATACAGAGATACTGCCCATCATGAAAGATCTCATTGAGGCGCGATGTCGCGTTTTCACAACAACCTGCATCGCGGCGGCGTTGATGATGTCATCCGCACACGATGCGTTGGCGACTGAACTAGCTCGCGATAAACAGGCACAATTGCCGATCGTGATCAGCGAGTCGGCGTCGGCGAAAGTCAAAACGTCCGCCGCCGAATTGAGCGAGCTTTTGAAAAAAATCAGCGGGGCTGAGTTCCAGATCGAAACGGGCGCTGGCCGCCGAGGCATCGTGTTGGGGCGGGCGGCCGATTTTGAACAGTTACCTTTTTCGCAGACGTTCGAGGGCGGAGCGTTCCATCGCGAAGACTACGTGTTGCGCTCGGATGCGAATGGACTGTATTTGCTGGGGTCGTCTGACCTGGCGGTTTCACACGCGGTCTGGGATCTGTTGCATCGGCTGGGCTATCGTCAGTTTTTTCCAGGCCCGACGTGGGAAGTGATTCCATCGGAATCGAACCTGACGGTGGACATCAATGTCAGCGAGACGCCCGACTTCTATTCGCGGCGGATTTGGTACAACTGGGGCACCTGGGGCTACAACGATCTGCCATACCAGCAGTGGTGCCAACGCAATCGCGCGACGCAAGGCTTCCGTCTGAACAGTGGGCACGCTTACGGCAACATTCTTTCCGCCAATGCTGAGCAGTTCGCCGCGCATCCGGAATACTTTGCTCAGATCGATGGGCAGCGACGTACCGCCGGTGGCGATCTCAAGTTTTGCATTTCCAATCCCGATCTTCGCAAGCTGGTGGTCGAGCATGCGGTCAGTACATGCAAGGCAAATCCGACACTGGACAGCGTCTCGATGGACCCAAGCGACGGAGGTAATTGGTGTACCTGTGACGCATGTCTCAAGATGGGCAGCGTCAGCGACCGCGTATTGACGCTGGCCAACGATGTTGCTCGGGCGATCAATCAACTGGGGCTGGGCGACAAGTACGTGGGTATGTATGCGTACAACGAACATTCACCGCCACCATCGGTTCAGGCAGATCCTCATGTGATTGTCAGCGTGACGACCGCTTTCCTGCGCGGTGGGTTCTCCTTCGATCAGATCATGAATGGCTGGAAGGAGCGCGGTGCAACGATGGGCGTTTACGACTATCTGAGTGTCGTCGCCTGGGACTGGAATCTGCCTCGTGGTGCGAAAGGTGGAAACCTGTCCGCGATCGCCGCTGCTCTTCCTCGGTTCCATCAACAAGGAGCACGTTTCTACGACGCGGAATCGGGCGATTGCTGGGGGCCGTGTGGGTTGGGGTATTACCTCGCAAGCCGCGTCATGTGGAACATTGGCGACGCGGCAAAAACTGACTCCATCGTCGATGACTTTCTGGACAAAGCGTTTTCAACCGCCAAGGAACCGATGCGTGAATTCTATCGGCTGATCAATCAGGATGAATCGCGTCGCCCGCCTGTGGACATGATCGGTCGCATGTATCGAGCACTCGACGAAGCACGTCGCGCTACCACGGATTCCGCTGTGCAGGCTCGCATTGACGACTTAATTCTGTACACACGTTATGCCGAGTTGTATTACGCGTTTTCGTCAGGCGGCGTTCCCGTCGAGCAGCCGATCCGTCACGCCTATCGCATGCGCAAGACCATGATGGTTCACACTTATGGGCTGTGGTCTCGACTGGTTAGTCAGCAGGCCGCACTGACCGATGGGCATCCGTGGAAAAGCGACGAGCCGTTTTCGTCCGCCGAGCTGGCCAAGATTCTGGCCGACGGTATTGCGAACAACATACCGGTCGACCCTGGATTCGCAGGTGTCGCGTACAGCGATCAACTTGTGCCTGCCAAACTACTGCAGCTGCCGAAAGTTCCGGCGGGCAGTTGGCCAGCGATGCCTCAGGACCAGCAGCGATTCTATGTCTGGTTGGAACCGAACACGCCGACGTTGAATTTGAAGGTGCGCGTCGATCGGCGGTGGGCCAATCGGATGCCGAAACTGAGTTTGTTTTCGCCTCAGGCAGTCGACATCAAGGCGGTTGCTGAGACAGAAGATTACAAGCCCGACGGTCAAGTGCGCGAGCTGTCGCTTGTCACACAGTACGACGGTCTCCATCGAATAGAGACTGTTGATGGAGGCGACCATACCTACATCGAATTCCCCGCCGACATGCCCGTCACCCTGGAATCGGGGATCGAAACCGGCGGCGTAACCTCTCAATTTCGCGGAGCATGGTCGCTCTATTTCTATGTACCCAAGGGAACGAAGTCTGTCGGTGGCTGGGCCTCTCGAATCGCCAATTGGGCTCCGCGGATCTCTGGCAAGGTGCTAGATGGAACGGGAAAGGAAGTCTTCGATTTCGGCACCGCCGCGGAAGGTTGGTTCCAGATCCCCGTGGCCGCAGGCCAGGACGGCAAGTTGTGGAAATTCGACAACAGCCAGGGCCAGCGTTTGTTGATGACCGTCCCGCCGTACCTGGCTCGCACCGCCGAGGAATTGATGCTGCCTGTAGAAGTAGTGAATCAAGACAGCAAATAGACGAACGAAGCGGATTGCCGCAGTGAACGAACTCCGTTAGAGAAAAGCGGCTCGTCAGGTGTGCCAAAATCGTCTTCATTGTCGCCTTTTGCGGCGCGAAGGACGAGGATGATGATTATTGCCCCGTGGTATTTTCTTGACGCCGACGCGTGGGCGGAGCAATCAGAAACGTTGCCAGCACGATGGCCCCGAAGAGGCAGTAGACAACAGTAAACGCCCAAGGCGGCGCGTCGAAGAACAGGAGGTCATGAACCCAGCGTCCCACAAACGATTCGGTGCGGGCAGATTCGCCAGCGGCTCGCCGCAGGCTGTTCTCCCAGGTCGTCAGAGGGCAGGTGATGCCGAATAACGATTCGACGACAACGACGCCGATCATCACGAGATGGGCCGCTCGAAACCAAAAGTTCCGTATCCACTTCCAACCAAACATGCGTCCGATCAATATCGCCACCAGCCCCAACACGACGAACCCAACGTAAGCAGCGTGAACGAAAACGACAGCGTCAGCAGCGAGTGAGTAGAAGTTCATGCCGAGTTTGAGCCTCGAACGGACTCCTTTATTCCCTCAGGGCATCTCATCTTTCACGATTTGTCAGATTGGACTGAACACCGTGAAGATGCCGAACCCGACTCACCTTGGTTTAGACGATGAGTAACATCGCTGTTCATGCGCAGCGCTTCCGTAACGGGAAGCCTCACTTCGTGCGTGGCTGCGACACGGTCACGACACGTAAATCACAGACGTTCGTGTGGGTTGGCCCGGTTTTGATCAGCGAACCAAGTTGTTCAAAAAAGTGATAGGCGTCGTTGCGTTGTAGGAAGCAGTTCGGATCAAGCTGTTGCTTCTGAATTACGGCCAGAATCGCTTCGTCGATAAACGCGCCGGCCGCATCGGTCGGGCCGTCTTCGCCATCCGTGCCACCGGATAGGAGTGCGATGTCGCGGAGAGCGGTGGTTCTGTCGGGACTGGCTTCGAGCGCGCAGATCAGTGCGGCGAGAACGAGTTGCTGGTTGCGACCGCCTTTACCTCGCTGGCTGACCTCGACGAGTTGCACGATGGGTTCGCCACCGGTGATCAAGCAGTCTGGGCCTGGTTCGTCGCGCATGCGCAGCGCCATTTCCGCCAAGTGGCGACCGATGTCTTCGGCGGCTCCTTCGAGCTTTGTGGCGGCTGTCATTGCGTGAGAGTAGCCGCGTCGTTCGGCTTCGATGCCAGCGGCGTCAACCGCCGCCGCGTTGTTGCCAATGACGAGGTTGTGAACTTCGCAAGAGAAGGGGTCGGGAGTCTTTTTCGGCGGACCAGCCATCACAATAGAGAAGTCTTTGGCCGAAAAAGACTCCCGACCCCTTTGCGCTTCCAAGTATTCAAACACCCGCGCGGCGATTCCCGCTTCGCGAGCGTGAAACCGGTCGAGGACATCGAGCGCGTCTTGCGGCGTTTTGCTGTCACGAACGGTTGGGCCGGATGCGATCACGTCGAGCGGATCACCAATCACGTCTGAGATGATCAGCGTAATCAATCGCCCCGCACGACAGGCGCGCGCGAGTCCGCCGCCCTTGATACGGCTGAGTTGCTTGCGGACGGTATTGAGTTCCTCGATATTGGCACCGGCTCCGCTCAAGTGCTTTGTCACCGCTTGTTTGTCAGCCAGCGTGATACCTTCGACCGGCGCGGGGAGCAGCGCCGAACCGCCTCCCGAAATTAAGCAGAAACAAAGGTCGCTCGGACCGAGCGATTCGACGATCTTCAGGATCTGACTCGCCCCGACAACGCCTGCTTCGGTCGGTTCGTTCACTCCCGCCGGTCTGGCTCCGTGCAAGGTGATGTGTGCCAAAGAGCGCACGCAATCCTCGGGTACGTTGACCCATCCGGTCAGCTGTTTCTGCAGAGCAATCGGGGCAAGTGCGAGTTCAATTCCAGCAGCCATTCCGGCTCCGGCTTTGCCCGCTCCCACAACGGCGATCCGTCCGATCTCCGCGAGAGGAAACGCGTCGTCACCGACGATCAAATCGTCTCCTTCGATTCGCACATTCTCTCGAACGAGACGTTCGCTATCGACAGCCGCGACGCCCGCCTGCCAGATTGCTAGAGCGTCTTCTCGGAGCTGCTGCTGAGTTCGTTCCACGCGTTACGCTCTCCTGACAAATACCAGTTCGCCATTGTAACGATTTGTCGAGGGCTTCGCCGTCTTACTTCAAAACCGCCACCGTGACTTCGTCGAGCCAGGCTTCTCCGAAGCCTGCCAACGCAAATGTCAACGTCAACTCGCCGCTGTGTGTCGCGATGCGATAGAGCGTGAATTCGCGCCAACCGTTCGTCTGTTCGATCCGTTCCGCGAGTTCCTCACCGGATTCGGAATCGTAGATCAACAGCGCGTCGTCACTACCGACGATTAGTTCCGGGACTTTCACCCAACCATGAATCCGCAGCGTCTGGCCGGCGTTGACCGGCACTGGTGCGCTCGTGATCGACAACCGAGACGCATTTGTTGCCGCTCCATTCTTCGCGGATTGACGAGCGACCATACGCAGCGCCGAGTGACCACCAGCCGGTTCTTGGATCGACAACTCGACGAACGTGGTCTCGGTGCCAGAATCGGATGCGTTTTGCCTCCAACCACTTCGTAGCATGGCGTCGAGACTCTCACAATCGCCGGCTGGCAAAGCGTTGGCAGTCCAAGTAGCCGTCGCCAAACGGTTCTTCGCTTCGGCATGTAGCGGTAGCGTGGCGAAACTCGAACAGAGCAAGCTCGACGCCGGCGACGGAAACGCCAGTACGGCTTCTTCCCACGCCTCGCGTTGGACACGACGAACAATCTCCTGAGCGGCGCGCGTGGCGACCAGCGCGTTTCGCGAATCGCCGCCGCGTAATAATTGTTCGGCACGGTCGAGCATCGCCTTTGATTCGTCTAAGGCAGGTTTCGCCGCCTCCATACGACCGAGCTTGCCGATGATGTCCAGCGATTGGCGCAGCTGAAACGAGGCGATCTCCTGTCGTAGAGTTGCGGCTGGTTTTCGGTTCTCGGAAAGGACGTGAGTGGAACGGTTGATCACGAGCGGATCTTGAGTAAACAGGACGAGCGAAACCGCGTCGGGATCGCGGATCGTAATCCGCGGGCCGGTCGTTTGCGAACGGAGCAACGGCTGCAAGCCATTCGAGCCGAGGTGGTATGCTTGATCGGTGATGGGCACCGAGTGGGCGACGAACGAAATCGGTTCCGTACGGTTGGGGCGTGCCACGTATTGCTGACCGGATTCGTGACGCGTGACGATGAGTAAACGCGAACGCTCCGTTTCCAACACGCGGCCTCGTGTTCCCGCCTCGCGCATATCGATCTCTTCCGCGAACGAGCCGCCGGCTGCCCACGGTTCGACCAGGGAAAGTTCTAGGTTGACAGTTCGCAAGCTCGCCACGCGGAGTTTTGCCACATTGTCGTCCAGGTCCAGTCGCGACCGCGACCGGAAACAGACACCTCGCGCGCCGGCGGCGATCGTCTCGAACGCTAACAAGCGGATTTGTTCCGGGGCGGCACAGAGCTTGGGGAGTTGCAGCACCGACGTCTGGGATGCAGCTGGGGGTGCATCCGCAATTGTCAGTTGCGCGACCAGATTTGCGGACGGCTCTGTCTGGATCGTTCCCCAAAATGGTTTTCCCACCAGCGGGCGCGACTGCTCCGCCAGCCAGTCGCCGTAGTGCTTCAGATCGAAGCTCGAACCGATGATTCGCTTGCCAAACATGAATACGTCGCCGACGCCGGTAAAACGCGAGATGTCACGCTCGAGATCGCAGACGATTGGCCGAGCTGCTGCACGATCTTGACGCCGCACTTGCGCTGCCAGATTGTCGATCGCCGTCGCTTCCGCGGCCGTGGCTCCGGCACCCAACCGCCAAGCGATGACTCGGCGATGTGCCGGCGTAAGTTCGAGTACCCCGTCTCGGATGGATGGCGGTGCAATCAGCCAGAAACCCGCTGCCTCGGCCTCGGACAATTGGGCAGCGTTTGGCGGGCTGCGAAGTAAGGCCGTGTTAAAACCAACTTCTTTCAGCCAAGAAAACGGTTCGCCGTTATGTTCGATGGCACGCACGAAGTAGGGGCGATCTTCGACCAGCAGGACCGAGCCTCGAAGTTCGGCGGCAGGCATCTGACGTTGGACCGAATTTGGAATCGGCGTTGCACCGGAGGTCGGGCCCATCAATCCGACAGACGTTGTTTCGCGTTGCGATGCGGCGTATCCGACCAATTCAAGGTCGTCTGTCCAAAGTTCCGTAATGCCGGGGCCCGTGTATGCGTTAAGTACGACGTGATCGATGTAGGCTTCACCCTCGTCAACCGGACCTAGCAACCGTCGGATGCGAGCCTCCGCCTCGAGCGACTTCTTCAGGTTACGTACTTGCAAGCGCTGCCACGCACCCACTTGTGTGTAGAAGTCTCCGTCGAGCATCACGGTCAGCGTCCGCCCTTCGCGGTCTTTCGATCGCGGCAGGACAACTCTCAGCAGCATGCGCAAACCCGCCCGATCGGCCTTGACCCAGATGCTGGGCACCAGTTCATCAATGATTCGCGCCGACGTCACGCGATGGGCGAGGTAGACGTATGTGCCCTGGCCACTCGAAACGCGGACGTGCTCGGAGCCTTTCCCGGTGTGCGCGACGGTAAAGTCTCGTTCGTGAACGAGCAGTCGCGCCGCACTGTCCGACTCGGCCAGTCGCCAGGAGACTTCGGCGGACTCGAAGCGTTCCTGTACCGCCGGCAGTGGCCGCACCGCGAGCGCAGCCAGTAGCGCACAGGCGAGTGACAGCAGCCGCTTCGAATGCTTCATTTCTGCAACACCGTTGTCAGGTGGCAACATCTAAGGAGGAACGATGTTGCCGAGATGCTACAAGGGATGTGACGTCTCAGTTTCTGACGTAAGACGTGCTTGTATCAGGATTTGCGAACAGCGGCCAGATCAAACACGTGGCGTTCTTTCAACATGCTGTCCGGCGACCATTTGCGTTGGATAGCCGTAACATGTTACTTTCAATTGAGTTGCGTTTCCCTGGCTAAGCGTCGCGAGAGTTGGCACACCGCCTGCTTTGATATGTCAGCACAACGCAACCACGGAGACATCACCATGAGTACCGCACCGAAAATGAACAAGACCATCGTCGAAGAGCTTCCCGCTGACATGGTCGAACTCGCCGGTTTGATCGCCGCTCTGCCGGCTCAACACCGACTGGCGATCGAGCCTGTCCTGAACCGAGTGACCGAAAGCACGAAACGTCGCCGCCGCATTTTGAACCTCGTCCAAGACGCATTGGCTCAACTGCGGCTGGACATGAAGTACCTGGTCTTCGATCTGGAAGCCACGCGACGTGAACGTGACGTGGCTCGCCAAGAGTTAGAAGAAGGAACCAATCGCGGCGAAGAATAGTTCGCCTGCGAAAACAAAACTCGACTCCTCCCGCAAAGCTCCGACTCGCCCTCCCGAGTCGGAGTTTTGTCGTGTCGGGGCTGAACTTGCGGCGAGATTGCGACGCTCGCGAATGTTGAATACGATGAGACAGCAGCGATGATCGTGTGGCTTGGACTATCGAAGGCAAGGAAGAACCGAGGAAGGCAAATTCGCTAATGTCTGACTGGAGCGCCGAGAAGTTCGCACAACGCGTTTTCGATCTTGCCTTGCTCGATAATATGCAGATCGAAGGCGTGTGGGGCGAACTTGGATCACGCGATGTCTCGCTCGAAGAGATCACTTCGGTCGTGTTGCGGAAGGGCTTGCTCACCAATCTGCAGATCGAACGGATCATGCGTGGCGAGCGGCAAGGTTTTTTCTACGGCAAGTACAAGCTGCTATATCTAGTTGGTGCCGGTACCTTCGCTCGTGTTTATCGCGCGGTACATATTGAAAAAGGCACCGTCGCAGCCGTCAAAGTACTTCGCAATCGCTTTCTGAGCGATATCTCGCAGCAAGAACAGTTCCTCCGTGAAGGCAAGATGGTCATGGAGTTGCGGCACCCGAACATTGTTCCTGTGTACGAGGTCGGCGCAGAGCGGCATCGTAAGTACATGGTGATGGAGTTCGTCGAGGGTGACAACCTGCGTGAGATCCTGAAAGTTCGCAAGAAGTTCAATCCGATCGAATCCTTGAAGCTGATCGCGGACGTTGCGTCGGGGTTGGACTTCGCGATTAGCAAGGGGGTGACTCACCGCGACCTGAAGCTCTCGAACGTGTTACTGACGAGTTCCGGTCGGGCGAAGCTGGTGGACTTTGGACTGGCCGCGATTGCGGCGTCTGGGAAAGACAAAGCAGGCGATAAGACGAACGCTCGCAGTATTGACTATGCCGGTCTCGAACGCGTGACGGGCGTTAAGAAGGATGACAAGCAGAGCGATATCTTTTTCACCGGCTGCATGCTCTATCAGATTCTCACCGGCGTCCCACCGATGTCGGAGACTCGCGACCGATCGCAACGCCTGAGTGTTGCGAGATTCCGCGAGATTAAGCCGATCACGCTTCACGAACCGGATCTTCCAAGTTCGGTGGTGAGCATCGTAAACAAGGCGATGGAGTTGGACCCGGAAAAACGTTATGCGACGCCCGGCAACTTGCTCCTTGAGTTACAGAGCGCGCTGCGGCGACTCGAGCAAGGCGACACCGGAGACGGTACAGTCGAGGGCGAGGGCGGCAAGAAGCTGCTGGAGCGTGAGGGTGAAGGCCACAGTGTGATGATCGTCGAGTCGAACATCGAGATGCAAGATGCGTTACGCGATTTGTTGAAGCGGCGCGGCTATCGCGTCTTGGTCGTAGGCGACCCGCAACGCGCGATTGGCCGGTTTGAAATGGGTGGTGATCCGCCAGCGGAATGCGTGGTCTTTTGCACCACGGAAATGGGTGAAGAAGCGCTCGATGCGTTTAACACATTTGGCGAAAAAGAGGACACGAAGCACATTCCTGCTGTGTTGTTTATCGCCGAGAAACATCAGGACTTTGCGGCTCGTGCGGCGACGGCGGAACATCGCAAACTGTTGCCGATGCCGTTGAAGGTGCGGCAATTGCGAGCGATCTTGCTAAAGTTGCTGCACATCACGGCGAAATGAATTCTTTGATCGACACGGGCGTTTCCAACTCGACCGCCCGTTCGGCGGCGAGACACAGCAGCGTCGACCAGCGACCGTCGATGCCTGTGCATGGCGGTTGAGTCCCTTCTCGCACGCAGCGCGCAACCGCCGCGACTTCATCGGCCAGTTCGAGAAGTTCACCGGTTGGTTTCTCGAACGACTTCTCTGTCACTTTATCGCCTAATCCGTACCGCAAGCCGAACGTAGGCTTATCCGAGCGAGCATCGGCCGCACTCCACCAGGCCCAGATCGCTCCTTCGGTTCCTGTAATCTTGCCGGTTTGATGATGTCCGAAGGCAGCCAGCGTCTGAGAGACGACCGCGTAGGCTCCCTCGAAGTTGACAATCGCCGAGAAGTTATCGAACAACTTCGGGTTATCGGGGTGTCGCGAGTTGGCGCGAGCGTAGACAGATGTCGGTTCACCACGCGACGACAGATACCATCTCGCCAAGTCGAAGAAGTGGATCGGCTCTTCCAAGATCCAACTACCGACGCGATCGATATCGTACCGCCAGCCTTCCGAACCTTGACGATACGGAAATCGTGACAACTCGATCAATACATGCAGCGGATCACCGATCACGCCTTGGTCGATCAACTCCTTCACACCACCCCACAGCGACGACAATCGCAGCTCGTGACCAATCGCCAGGACAAGCTTGTTAGACTCGGCCAACGCCACGAGTTCGTCGCAGTCTTCGACTCGCAACGCCATCGGTTTCTCGAGCAGCAGGTGTTTTCCCGATTCGAGAACCGCTTTGGCAATTTCGTAATGCAGCTTGTTGGGTGCGACGACCGACACGACTTCGATGTCATCGCGTTCGAGCAACAGCCGATAGTCACCCAGGACATCGGCGGTCGGGTGTGCGGCCCGGGCAAGTTGCTGACTCGCATCCGAACGAACCGCGATTGCGACGAGTTCGGCGTCGGCACAATGGCGAATCGCATTGGCGTGATGCGCGCCGAACAAGCCGTAACCGATCAGACCGAATGCGACTCGTTCATCGCACGCTGTTGAATTCATCACTGCGGTAACTCCCGTCCTTTGGTTTCCGGCAAAAAGAACATCAAAGCGAATCCTAGCAAGAACAGTGATCCCAATCCGGTAATCGCGTATTCTATTTGCATCTCCGGTAGCGACTTCAGCCAGCCAGAAAAGAACAGCATGGGGACGGCGAGTAGGCGACCTCCATTGAAGCAAAAGCTAGTTCCCGTGGCGCGCAAATGCGTCGGAAACAGCTCCGGGAAGTAGATCGCGTAACCGGCGTGCATTGCTAAAGTGAAAAAACCGAAGACCGGCAGCAGGATCAGTAAAGCCGTGTAGTTCGAAGGCACGAAGCAGATGATGGGCACCATCACGAATGCCAAAAGATGGAACATCATGAATGTTCGTCGTCTCCCCAGCCACGCACTCAACGGGCCAAACGAGAGTAGCCCAAGGCCGCCTCCAGCGGTCTGAATGATGCCATAAGCTAACTTCGCTCGGCTGGCGGCGGTCGCTTTGTCGATGCCATTCGCAATCTGCATCTCCCTGGCGAGATCTTGTCCGGCAACGGTGACCGCCCAGAAAGTACCGAGCCCTACGGCGGCGAGTAACATTCCCAAGAACGCATTCCGATTCCACGTTGCATTAAACAACAGGTCCGTGTAGCTCCCAAGTTGCGTGCTGTCCTTCTCGGCCTTGCGAGCTTGCCACTGGTCGGGCTCCCTCACGCTGGCGCGCACCCAAAGGATTAGCAGTGCCGGCAAAACACCGAACAAGTATGCGTATCGCCACTGCGTGCCAACCGCCCAGCCAGCGATCGCGGCCATCCATGTACCTAACACACTGGATGCGTGAAAGATTCCTGAAGCTTGGGCGCGAGCTCGTGTGGGGAAAACCTCTGCGACGAGAGCGGCGGCGACGGCCCATTCGCCACCAACTCCCATTGCAACCAGGAATCGCAAGACGGCAACTTGCCAGAGCGACGTTGCAAAGAATGTCAGCCCCGAAAACAACGAATACATCAAGATCGTGATTATCATGATGGGGCGTCTGCCGTAGCGGTCGGCAAGCGAACCGAACAGCAAGCCTCCAAATGTCCCGCCGAGAAGAAACACTCCCAGAAAGATGTCCCCGTACTTTTTGACGTCAAGCTGGTCGCCCGACGTTCCGAGGATATCTTCAAGCATCTGACCACGTGTGATGTTGAAGATCTGTCCCTCGTAAACATCAAACACCCAGCCTGCTGAGGCGATGACGAGCACGAGCCATTGGTATCCGGTGATACCTTGATACCAACGCATCGACTTTTCATGGAGGTCGGGCACAATCTGGTCCTCTGGCAGAATGTCGTGACGAGTCGAGGTGGTCCAGGCTACTGGCTCTCGCAACGTCAAACAAGCAGTGACGCGATCGGAGGCTGGCGAACTGGAATCCGCGATCATGGCATGTTGCCAACGATGCTGTGCGATAAACTAATTCGATGCGAATTGTACACACGCTACTGTCACCAGCGGCACTCCGGGCGATTGTCGAGGAATTTGTCACTCGTGACGGCACGGACTATTCGTCTGTCGAACGACGCATCGAAAGTGTGATGAGACAACTTGGCGCAGGTCGCGTCGAGTTGCACTTCGATGACCAAACCGCTACTTGCAATATCGTCGCGGTCAAGGACGACGATAGTCCGCTCCATGAATGATGTCAGCGAGTTTTGCAGCCTCCCATCGAATGGCCAAGTTGGCTCGCGAGTGCCAGCGATGAAACGTCGATCGCTACGTCGCACACGCTCGCAACCGGACAGCCGACCGCACATCCGGTAAAGTTTCGCTAGGCTGCCGAGATCAACAATGCATAGGAATCGAGCAGTACGCGCCTTGACGGCGTACCTCTACCAACATAGAAAAAACTGTTAACTTTTCTTGCCCGAGCAATTGCCGCACGGGATATTCGCACTTTTGCAAACGGTGTCAGATGATTCCTCGCAAGCGACTCGATATCGGATTGTCTGACATACTCTTCGGAATCGGTCGTTGTTTTTGGCCAGGGAGCCGCGAGAAAGTTCAACAGCGAATCGGCACCTTTTGGTCATCCTCGTCCGACACCGTAGTCTGCCTCGCCGAGCGAAGCGGCTTCGATTTGATTCTGGATGCGCTGAATTTGCCTCGTGGTAGTGAGATTTTGATCTCGGCAATGAACATCCGTTCGATGTTTGAGGTGATCGAACGACACGGGTTGATCGCGGTGCCCATCGACTTAGACATGTCGACCCTGGCGATGAAGCGCGAGGAGTTGGAACGAGCAGTCACCAAGAACACTAAAGCTATTTTGTACGCTCAGTTGTTTGGCAGCCGACGGCCCATGGACGATGTGATCGAGTTTGCTCGGCAGCACGATCTGTTCGTGTTCGAGGATTGTGCTCAGTCCTTCGCCGGCGACGGCTACGTGGGTCACGCAGACTCGGACGTTGTGATGGTCAGCTTCGGCCCGATCAAGACTTGCTCGACGATCATGGGTGGCGTCTTGCGATTTAAAGAAAGTTCTTTGGCGGCTGAAGTCGCGAGAAGGCAGGAGGAGTTGCCTCTCCACAGCCGTTGGAACTACTTGGTGTGGCTGATTCGCTTCGCGGAACTCAAGGCCCTTTCGACGCGCAGCTTGTATACCTTGGTCATGTGGATCGCCCACCGCCTGGGCGTGCAAGATAAGAAACTTAACGACGCCATTCGCGTTTTCGGTGGGCCGGATGAAGTGAAGAAGTTTCGCCGCAAGCCTTGCTATCCGATGTTGGCATTGCTCGAACACCGCTTGAAGCGGTTCGACACGAGCAGCATCGCCGCACGCAATGCCGCTGCCGCAACGGTGATCGAGCGGTTACCGCCCTCGACGCGTCGCCCCGGCGATAAGGCACCCATTCACAATCACTGGACATTCCCGGTGGAAGTTTCGGACCCTGTTGCGTTGATGAAGCATCTGCGCTCGCTGGGGTTCGACTCGATCAACGGCTATGCAAGTTTCATCATTCCCGAACCGCCTAAGGGCTTCGAAGATTTTCGCGCCGAAGAAGCGCGCACCATGATGGACAGTGTTTTGTATTTGCCCGTGCATACCGGTCTCTCGGAAAAAGAATTGATTCGACTGGGCGATATCGTCTGCGACTTCGAGAACCTGCAGCGCGAAGCAACTCCCGCTACCCAACCGGAATCCACGTCGTCCGCTGCCTTGGAAACTGAGCACGTCGCCAACGGTCGCGACTGAGCCATAGCGGAGACGAGCTAAACGATCACGCTGGTCAGTTCGAGAAAGCTCGGATGATGGCGGATCGTGTCGAAATCCTTTTCGTTGGCGACCAAGTCGCGATAACACGGGTCGATGTCGAAGGTACGCGACAAATAGGCGATCGCAAGTTTGGCGTTGTTGGCCAAACTCCAATAGCAGGCCAAGTTGTAATAAATGATCGCGTGATCTGGTGCGACGGAGAGAGCTTCTTCGAGCGATTGAATTGCCAGGTCCAGACGCCCGACTCGCTTTTGACACCAGCCGAGAGCCAACCACGTGTGGAGGTTATCGGGATTTACTTCCGTGGCTTCCTCCAGCCACTGGATCGCTTCATGGTGTCGCTCCATCACGCGATACGCTTGACCGCGAAGGTAGAACAAATCTTCCCGATCGAATCCCTCGGTGTGGATCGACTCAAGAACCTTGAGAGTTCGTTGCGCGAGTCGATCGCGAAGTGTCGGCTGCAATGCCAATTCTTCCGCGCAAGCAGTTACCAGATCAAGATAGCCTTCGGCCTCTCGAAGTAGTTGCTGTCGTCTCGTGCGGTCATAATCAACCACGATTGTGCTCCGAACGGAAGCGGTGACGAATCGTCATGCCCTAGGGGCATTGGTCACTGTCAATTCTAACCACCGCGAGCACGAATCCAAACAGCTGATGATGAGTATTTAAAAAAACGCGAATTTCCACCGTCGCAATCGTTTCGGACACTTGACTTCGCGGCCCAGCAAGGCCCACAAAATGGGTTGTAGGAGTCCGGTAAGAAGAATCGCGCGGGCAATAATCGACGCTAGCCGATTGTATCCGCGAGGTCGGGGGCCGCTGTGAACCACGCGGAAAGCGGCTTGGCTGGTGCCGCCAGCTTGAGAACGGGGGCGAACTCAGCGAACTCGTTATCGATCGCTTTGAAGAACGCTTCTACCGATACCGCATTGGCTGGCGCGCACTGCTGGTAGGCTGCCAGGAACCGTTCCCGATCAAACCATTCGTCGTCGACGGCCGTCGGTAACAACGCCGAGAGACTGACCGCAAGTGCGCCTTGATTGCGAGAAGATTCGGCGAGATGTTCGTCAAGCGCGCCATGACTCTCGATGAACGACGCGAACGTTTCTGGCAAGTGCCAGCCGCGGGCGATTAACGCACCGGCATCTGCGTGTGTCCAACCGAACTTGTCGGCTTCGAGTTCCGATAATCCGGACTGCCCGCCTTGCCGCTCTTCGAGCAGCGATTCGTACTCTTTGGGAAGCTCCTTTGCCAACAAGGGCACGGCCATATCTTGGAGTAACGCGGCGGCGAAAAGATCCTCCGAATTGGACCGCCCCAGCAACTTGCCGAACCGCCGAGCAAAGACCGCGCGACGTAGCGAATCCTGCCACAGGCTCTTTAAGTCAAAGGGGCCGCACTGCGGATTGGGCATTAAGCTGAACACCGCACTCCACAAGGCGAAGTTCTTGATGGTCCGAATTCCAACGAGCGAGATGGCGAGCTTGACGCTGGCGATTTCGTTCGAGAATCCAAAGTAGGACGAGTTGACGAAGCGGAGCACTTGGCCTGTTAGGCCGGGGTCGGCTTCGATTGGAACGGCAAACTGAGCGGTTGAATTGTTCGGATCTTGCGAAAGTTCCAGCAACCGAATGGCGCTTTGCGGCAATGCCGGGAGTTGAGCGCCCCCCAACAGTTTCTGGAGGCGTGAATTGTCGTAATGAACAGCTGCCATAGTTTGCCCCTCTGCGGCGGATCGCGGTAAGCCAAGTCCAAATGCCCTGACGGCATTGGAGGAACCTCTCGTGAAACATACGTCAATCCGATGGCCGGGGCAAACAACTTTATCTTGAACCGAACGCGACCGCTTCGTCCGGAGCGCCTGTTGTGTTTTCGCAACGTCAAGGTGTTGTGATTTGGCAACATGTCATCAATCATCATTCCGGCTTATCCAAAGCAAAACGGTCCATTCGCATCTCTTTCCGCGACTCAATCGCTTCGTTGACTGTTGGCGCGAGCCTTGCGATTGCTGTGACCATCTCGTCGTCACCGGTTCATCGGTTCGTGTTGCTTGTCAGGAGTCGCCTTGAGTAGCCGCGTATTTCTACTAGTTTCGCTCACCTTCGCTTGTTGGCTTTCAACCGCGAGCTGCTTGAGCGTTCAGCGTCGCGATACCGCCAGTGTCGCCGAACGCCCAGAGGGTTGGCGACGGGCTAAATCCGGATGGGAGGATGCATCGCGTTGGCCGCTCGATACGAATCTCCGGCCCCTCTCCGCGCCGACAGCTACCGTGCATCCGTTCGTCATTGCCTCGCTGGAACTTCTGATCTCGGTCGGTGCGCTCGTCATTGGGTCGCCCTCGGCGCGTGTGACACGTCGCTGACCCCACCTTTGTGCTATCGCAACGAGATATTCCGAAAAGTTTTCAAGAGCCTGTACGAATACCCTGCCCGCTTCGCACTATTAACTACGGACGACCTCGAAATCCGAGATCGATACGATTGTCTGAATGGAAAGTGCGAATTCGATGCGATTGACTTTGCGAACGATGTTGGCTTATCTCGACAATGTCCTCGACGCGGCAGATGCTCAGGAGTTGGAACATAAGATCGAAGAAAGTAGCTTTGCCAGTGGGCTAGTTCATCGTGTCCGCGATTCGATGCGAAGGATGCGGTTGGGTGCCCCGAAATTGGATGGCAGAGGATTAGGGTTAGACCCAAACACGGTGGCGGACTATCTGGACAGCACGCTCGCTCCAGAACGCGTGCCCGAGTTCGAGAAGGTCTGTCTCGAATCCGACGTGCATCTGGCGGAAGTAGCTTCGTGCCATCAGATTTTGACATTGGTGCTTGGGGAGCCAGCGCAAGTCGATGCTGCGATGCGAGAACGAGTCTACCGAATTGGGCACTCCGACAATCGGAAGCCAAAGGCGGAAGCCAAGGCGTCTGGAAATGGTGTCGCTTCGGCAGCCACTGGTAGCCGAGCGAGCGTATCGTCCGCTGATGCACCGAAAGCGGTCGCCAGTCCTGCGAAAGGGCAACGACCGTCAAAGCTGTCTGCCAAGTCGCTTGCGATTACGGTGTTGCTTGGGTTTTTGCTCGCGATCGTAGCGATTCAGGCCGTCGGCGTCGATAAGCTTCGCGGATTCATCGGCTTGAAACCATCGCGTGAAGTCGCGGAACGCCTGCCGCCGACCGTGCCGGGCGTGGCGGAACCTGAGATCACAATTCCATCTGACACATCTGACACATCTGACACATCTGACACTGAGCAGAAACCGCCAGAGTCCGACACCTCGTCTCCTCCAACGATCGCTTCGCCCGATCTTCCGTCGACCGATGTTGTGCGCCCGGTGCCATCGGCTGAGTCGCGCCCAGACGTATCTGACGAGGCAACACCGCCCGTCGATGCGAAAGAGATGCCCGATTCCGTTGCGAATGTTGTGGCTCGCCCCGCGGTCGAAGCCGGCGAGCCCGCACCACCTGGCGTCGTTGCTTCACCCGCCGAGATCCCTGCCGAGATCCCTGCCGGATCGATTGCGGGAGCAAAAGAACCAGAATCTGGCGGAGCGGCGGAAGTCGCAGCTGCCGAGCCAATGCGGCAAGTTTCTGTGGGACGATACATCTCGGAAGAACAAGTCTTAGCCCGCTTCGACGAGTCCGTCGGTGATTGGTTTCGCATGGTGCCGGACTCGCCCGTGCTGACGGGCCAACGCATCATCTCGCTGCCGACGTATCGGCCTCTGCTGTTGTTGTCGACTAACATCAAAGTCACGCTCGCTGGCGAGTCCCATCTTCGATTCGGGCAGACCAAAGACGGTGCTGCACCTCTACTCAATATCGAGTCGGGGCGAGCCATCATCGTGTCTCTCGGCGAGCCTGGAGCGACCGTTCACTTGGAAGCTGCTGGCCGGAGTGCGTCCGTTCTATTTGCCGACGCTGACTCGGCACTGGCCGTAGATGTGATGAAGTACCTGCCACCGGGACAGCATCCTGAGCTTGAACCCGCGATACCGGTAATTCAGATCTTCGCCTTGAGTGGTCGTGTCGCCTGGAAGGAAGAGGAATCCGCAGAGCGCGTTGTCGGTGTTGGTCAAGTACTGACGATCGAAGGCGAAGGTGCGCCGGCATTGTTTGAGGCCGGAGAGCTGCCGTCTTGGATCTTAGGCAACGATTTGGCTGAAATCGATCGTCTCGCTTCGGCTGAGTTACGCAAAGATTTAGCAACGGATCGACCATTGAGCCTTTCGTTGTTAGAGCGGACGGAGCACCGGCAAGTTGAAGTTCGGTCGTTAGCGTGTCGCTCGCTTTGTTCGCTTGATATGTTCGATTCGGCGATCAATGCCCTCGATGGGCCCGGACTCCGATCTTATTGGTATGCACAATTCGATGCGATTCGCGGTGCGATGAGCCGCAATGCGGCGACAGCGATTAAGTTACAGCGTTCTTTGGAGAAACTCACAGGTGACGATGCTGGCCTGATGTACGAATTGTTCTGCGGTTTCGATGCGGACCAACTTGCCGCTGGTGGAGCCAAGGAACTGGTAGGGGCGTTGGAGCACGAGCGTGTCGGCACTCGCGTCCTGGCGTATGAGAACCTGCGTCGAATTACCGACAAAACCCAACTGTTTCGTCCAGAGCAACCTCCTGCCCAGCAAAAGGGAGAGGTGATGAAATGGCAACGGAATCTTGCGGCTGGGTCAATCGTCTACCTGCGTCCGCCGTTGGCTCTGCCACCTCGTCGTGCCATCACTGCCGGTACTGGCAGTGACTTACCGGCCACGGAGTAGCCCGTTTGGGTGAATAGCAATGTTTTTCACAAATTGCCACACAAATGCAAAGACTTCACGACCAGTGGGATTTGAAGCAATGCTTGGTTGGCGATTAGCCCCTGTTCGGTCGCCAAGGAATGGGTAGACTAGGGTCAGGCGGTTTTATACTGCCTGGCTGTTTTGGATTTGTGGTCCGCAGCACTCCCAGCTAGAATGAGGCCGCCAACGGACATTGTTTGTGCTACACTAAGATTAAGCAGGCTTTGGGTTTACAGGGCGAGGAGAATACCGAGTGCAGGTAATTGTATCGGCCAGGCATGGTCAATTGAGTGCGGCTACCCAAGAACGAGTCACCGAAAAACTTGAGAAGTTGCAGCGGTTCTTTGACCGCATCACTCGTATTGAGGTGACGGTTAATCTCGAAAACCGCGAGGCTCCCAACGTCGAAGTGTGCGTATCTGCGGAGCATACGTCCGATTTTGTAGCGTCCGATACGGGTGAGCTATCCGCAGCTCTCGACAGCGTGATTCACAAGCTGGAACAGCAACTGCGGAAACACAAAGAGAAGATTCAAGACGGGCATCGGAAACCAGGGCGTAAACAGCTTGAGCCACCCGCCGTAGGCGATACGGTGGACGACGGCGATGGCGAGCAATGACGCTGTGCCGCTTGGTGATCTGAGCGGCGAGCGCGAAATAGATAAACAGAGGATACACGGCCTATGAAATTCTCAGACTTCATGAATGTGAAGGCCATCAGATCGGAACTGACGGCGGATGATAAAGAAGGCGTTATCAACGAACTCGTTGGAGCGCTAGTCGAAGCCGGTGCCATCAAGGAAGATGAGCGCGGGAGCATCGTCAAAGCGATTATGAAACGTGAAGAGCTGGGTAGTACCGGGATCGGGCGTGGCGTCGCCGTGCCTCATACAAAACATCCCAGTGTCGACCAGCTTGTCGGAACCGTTGGCGTCAGCAGCGAAGGCGTCGACTTTAACAGCTTGGACGGCGAAAAGGTGCAGCTATTGTTCCTACTCGTCTCTCCCCCTGACCGTCCAGGCGACCACCTGCGAGCCCTCGAGAACATCTCGCGTCAACTGCGCGACGACACGTTCTGTCGGTTCTTGAAGCAGTCCAAAAATGCTGATGACATTCAGCAGTTATTGGAAGAGGCAGACAATAACCAATTCGTGTCGTAGTTGCCATTCGTGGCAAACGCGACCCAAATTGGCAAGCAAAGTACACGTTCAGCCCGCTCGATTCCTGAGCGAGGCTGTTCGTGGCTTTCGAGAGGTGCAAGATTGGCGATGGCCAGCAAGTCGGGTAAAAGAGTTGTGACAGTCACAAACCCGGAGGGACTACACCTTCGGCCCGCCAATGCGCTCGCATCGCTAGCTAAAGATTTTAGCAGCACAATCCAAGTTTCCCATCGCGGCGAGACCGTGGATGGCAAGAGCATTATGTCTCTGGCGACGCTGGGGGCAGGACAAGGCGTTCAACTCACGATTCTGGCCACCGGTGACGATGCCGACGAAGCTCTCGAGGCCATCGAGGCATTGTTCACGGCGGGGTTTGGCGAGAACGGGGACGAGGCGCACGATACAAATCACACACCGGTAGGTAACGACTCGTGACGCCCGTTGGCGAGCGAATTGCCGACGACGAACGCTGTCACGACGTAGTTGCCTGATACCACGAAACAAACAACGAGACGGTGAGCGTATCCGCAGAGCGAAAATGATCACTCGACTTACAACCGGATCATGATCGAAGCCCGCAAGGGCTGACCGCGGTCGCCGCCGACGTCGCAATGCGAACGTTGCAGGGAATTGCGGTTTCGCCAGGCGTAGCCATTGGCGAAGCACTGATAGTCGACAACGAGGGATTCCGCATCCCGCGCCGGTTCGTGATGCGCGATGCCGTCGACGACGAGTTGCAACGACTCAATAACGCGATCGACGCCGTCGCCGAACAGATTGCCCGCAATCGCGATGCGGTAGCGGCTCAGCTCGGCGATCAATGCGGTGCCATCTTCTCCGCTCATTTGCAAATGTTGCGTGATCCGAGCTTGCTGGCCGAATTCGAAGGCCTCATTCGGAAAAAGCACTACTCGCCTGAATATGCCGTCAGTCAAACGCTACGCCGGTTCGCCAAAGTCTTTCAAGATTTGGATAACGGCTACTTGGCTGAACGCGCGCACGACATCGTCGACATTGAACGCAGTCTCCTGGGCAAACTACTCGGCGAACGGCGGGAAGAGTTTTCGCATCTAACTTCTCCAGTCGTTATCCTCGCACACAACTTGACGCCGACGGAAACCGCGAATCTCGATCGGCGTTTCGTGCTGGGGTTCGTCACCGAGATCGGCGGTGCCGGTGGTCATACCGCCATCGTTGCCAAGGGACTCGAAATCCCAGCAGTCGTCGGAATCGGCCGGTTCCTCACAGATCTCTCCGGAGGCGAACTCGTCATCGTCGATGGCAATCACGGTCGCGTGATTCTTCAGCCGGACGAGGAAACCATTGCACACTATCGGCATGAAGTTGAAGCACATCATACGTTGGTGGCTGAACTCGAGACACTGCGTGATCTGCCGGCGGTAACAACCGACGGGACTCGGATCGCATTGCATGCGAATATCGAGTTTCCCCGGGAAGCAGAATCCTGCTTGGAGCGGGGGGCGGATGGTATCGGCCTGTACCGCACCGAGTTTCTTTACCTGGGGGCGAAGGTCGAGCCGACCGAGGAGGATCACTACGCAGCGTACGCGGAAGTGATTCGTCAGATGCGCGGCAGGCCGGTTGTTATTCGGACGTTGGATCTCGGGGCGGATAAACTCGGGCAGCTTCCTCAAGAGGAGCAGAATCCGTTTTTGGGTTTGCGCAGCATTCGTTTGTCATTACGCAACTTGCCGTTGTTCCGCGTTCAGTTGCGAGCCATTATGCGGGCGAGTGTTCTGGGTCCGGTACGAATTATGTTCCCTCTGGTCTCGACCTTAGCGGACTTGCGGCAGGCCAAGATGGTCCTCGCCGACGCCACCGAAGACCTCGCCGAAGCCGGGATCGCCTACGATCCGAACGTTGATGTTGGGATGATGGTCGAAGTACCCGCCGCCGTTGCCATGTTGGATAAGTTTCTCAAGGAAGTCGACTTCATCAGCATCGGCACCAACGATCTGATTCAGTACACACTGGCCGTCGATCGGGGCAATCGCGAGGTCGCCGACCGTTATCAAGCGAGTGATCCCGCCGTCTTGCGATTACTGGATCAATCGCTCACCGCCGCGAGAGCCGCCGATATCCCTGCGTCTGTCTGTGGGCAGATGAGCGGGGAACCACTGTACACGATGTTATTGCTCGGCCTTGGACTACGCTCGCTGAGCGTTCCACCCAGTGCCGTGCCAGAGCTTAAGAAGATTTGTCGCAGTATCTCGATCCCCAAGTGCGAAGAAGTGGCTCGCCGTGCGATGACCATGGAAAGCGCTCGCGAGATCGATACGTATCTGCGCGAAGAACTAAGAAAGGTCGCACCCGAGTTTGGGACTAGCTAAGTCCCCTCTGACTGGCGACAGGAATTTACCGAAACAACGAATGGAAACAAGTATCATGAAAAAAGAGATGTTGATTAACGTCTCGCAGCCCGAAGAATGTCGGATTGCGATTATCGAAGACGGATTGCTGGAGGAGCTTTACATCGAGCGTGCCAGCGCCGACAACCTCGTCGGAAACATTTACAAGGGACGCATCGTCAATCTCGAACCGAGCATTCAGGCGGCGTTCGTTGACTTTGGCGTCGGTCGGAATGGATTTCTGCACATCAGCGATGTCGAGTCGCAGTATTTTCGTCAGGGCGGTTACGACCCCAGCAAACCGATTGGCGAAGATCGCCCCTCCAAGGACGATGACAAAGATGGAGATGAGAAACGCGGGGACGGTCGCCCCTCGAGACGCCAGCGCCCTGGGGCGCGTCCACGCGTGAAGCCGCCGATCCAAGAGATCTTCAAACGTGGCGACGAAGTACTCGTACAGGTAATCAAGGAAGGGATGGGCACGAAGGGACCAACGCTCTCCACCTACATCAGCATCCCTGGGCGTTACCTCGTCCTCATGCCAGCGCTCGGCCGGCTGGGCGTCTCGCGCAAGATCGAAGACGATGCGGTGCGACGCAAATTGCGCGACACCTTGCTCGAATTGAATCCGCCAAAGGGGCTGGGGTTCATCGTGCGCACGGCGGGGATCGACCGGCATCAAAAAGAACTGTCGCGGGATATGGCATATCTGCTGCGGCTTTGGAAAGTTATCGTCCGCCGGATCAAAACCCATCCAGCTCCCATCGATATCTACGAAGAGAGCGACATGATCATCCGGACGATTCGCGACATCTTCAATTCCGATGTCGATGCGATCTATATCGATCAGCCCGCTGCGTACGAACGGGCCAAAGAATTCTTGCAGCTCGTCATGCCACGCTTCGTCAATCGGCTGCACTTGTATGAAGGCAAGGAGCCGCTGTTTCACAAGTACAAGTTGGAATCGGAAATCGGCCGCATCCATAAGCGAGAGGTTCCACTTCGCGCCGGCGGTTCGATCGTCATCGATCAAACCGAGGCCCTTGTCGCGATCGACGTCAACAGCGGAACATTCCGCACGGACGACTCGGCTGAGGAATCGGCCTATCGGATGAACGTTCAAGCCGCCAAGGAAATTGCCCGACAATTGCGACTACGCGACTTGGGCGGCGTGATCGTCAATGACTTCATCGACATGCGGAAGGAGAAACATCGCCGCGGACTCGAGCGAGTGTTGCGCGACGCGATGAAACGGGATCGTGCGAGAACGAAGATCCTGCGTACGAGCCCATTCGGGTTGATCGAAATGACTCGTCAGCGAATTCGGCCCAGCTTGAAGCGCAGCGTCTATGCGGACTGCCCCTGCTGCAATGGGCGGGCCGTGGTCAAGACGGCAGAAAGCATGTCGATCGAAGTCATCCGCATGCTGATGCTCGCCAGCCAACAGCCGCACATTTCTCGTGTCACCGTACGCGTCAACGATGAAGTCGCGTCGTATTTGAACAATCGCAAACGTAAAGACATCCACCAACTAGAAAACGAAGGTGGCATGACGGTTCAAATTCTCGGCAGCGAAGATCTCTATCCCGAGCACTTGGAACTGGATTGCCGCGACGACAAAGGCCAGGAGATTTCGTTGGGCTTGGCGACGAAGTAAGTCAGGCGAAGTAATTGATAATGTTCGTTGCGGTGGGCTTATGAGATGGACATTGTTTACATCGAAACGTCAATCGTGAGCCATGCGACCGCTCGTCCTACTTCTGATCTGCTGACTGCGGTGCTTCAGGATCAGGCGAATCGTTGGATGATTGAGGAGCGGCCAAACTACGTTCTCGTTACGTCGCAACTGGTCGTGACCGAGGCGGCAGCGGGCGATTCCGATGCTGCATCTCGGCGACTCGCGATGTTGGCCGATATACCGATTCTCGGTGAGAATCCGGACGTTGACGTTGTCGCGGACGAACTTATCGCCCGCTCGCTTATTCCGGCCGAGGCCCGACTGGACGCGTTGCACGTCGCCACTGCGGCACTGGCGGGTGTACAATACTTGCTGACCCAGAACTGTCGGCACATCGCGAACGCACATGTGCTGCCGCGCGTCTATCGATTGCTCGACGACCTGGGGCTTGCCGGAATGCTGATTTGCACGCCCGTAGAATTCCTTGGAGGTGCGTCCGATGACGAAGAACTCGATCCTTAGCGAGTTGTACGAAATACGTTCCCGCATTCTCGCGGACCATGGCGATGACCTCAGAAGCTATCTGCACAGCGAGTTTGAACGCCTCAAGTCCGAGGGCTATCCGATCGCTCAGATAAAGCAACGTTCACTCCGATGCGCCGGCGTGGCGAAATCAACCGAACCGGGCGGTGAGAATTAACCGTCGCTTGACGATAATCGGTGACGTTCTTTAAGAACAATCGACGTGAAGGGGGGACCAATGGAATATCGGATCACCAAGGATTGCAAGACCGGTTGGGATGACACGGGAGGTAGTTCAGCGTGGGGAGTGTCCGAGAACCATGTCTGCTGTGTGGTGAGGACGTAGCTTCATGGGCTAACCGAGTAACGAAGGCCGGGTTATTGCCGGACGACATCGCCAGGATCCACGACAGGTTCCTTGACGCGGCACATATCATCGCCGTTCGTGACGATGGTTCGATGATGGCCGACAAGCTAAAACCGGTATGCCCCGCGTGCCATCGAGTGGTCGACAAGCTTACGAACGAACGACGCAAGGAGTTGTTAACTTCAATAGGATACTGCTGATCCCAAGCTGTTGCATTACAGCATCGTCAGCGGATTCTTGCGGTTCTTCAGCGGCATTTCGACGGCCTTGCCTTGCCGATGTGATTCGAAGATCGCTGCGATCATTTCGACGGTCACGCGTCCTTCGTAGACGTTGCACTCCGGCAAGCGATCTTCCTCGATAGCGGCCAGCAGATCTTGGCAGGCAAGCACGTTTCCGGCGTTTAGGCCGCCGTCGGGTAACGGTTCGGGCTGACCGGGACCGCCAGAACTGACGGGAACCCACTTGGCACCGCTTCGTCCGGGCGACCAACTAGGATCCGCGAGATAGTTTACGGCGGGCAAGTAGCCAGTTAGTACCTCGATAATCCCCTCGGAGCCAAGGATCTGCAATCCGAATCGTTTGCCAGCTCCCATGTTTCGCGTGGAAGCAAAGTACGCCGTCACGCCGTCATTCATCCCGTACATCGCCGACAGGGAGTCGCCAGCGAGGGGGCCGATTCCTTCCGGGCCGTCAGCGACGTGCCCCTTACTAACGGGTTGGCCACCTTGCGTGACGTTGGCCATGCACCAGTTGGGCTCGCCACCAAAGTGATGCATCAGGTTCATGACGTGGCTGCCGAGAACCCACAAATCTTCACCGCCGCCACGTCCGTCCTCTTTGCCACGCCCGCGCAACTCAAGCACCTTCCCGATACGCCCGTCATAGATCATGTCGCTGATGACGTGTAGCTTGGGGCTGTATCGTGTTTGATGAGCAACCGCGAGTTTGATGTCATGTTTCTCACAAGCCGCAACTATCTCGTCAGCCTCTTCGAGCGTGCGGCACATCGGTTTTTCCATGTAGACGTGCATGCCTCGCTCGGCAGCCGCCAGTACCATGTCACGATGCTGGTCCAGCCAACGTGGGCCGATCGCGACAATATCGGGCTTGGCCTCGTCGAGCATCCGGCGATAGTCCGCGTAGCCCTGCGGAGCGGAGAGTCGGGTGACGGCGGCGGCTAGCCCTGGCTCATCGGCGTCCGCGACACCGACGATTTCGCATTCAGGCAACTGCAGCCAGACTGTGTCGATGCCGTGCCCATAGTTGCCTCGACCTGTGTGACCAATGACGGCGACGCGATACTTGGCAGGCACGATCTAACTCCTCATCCACGGTACACTTCGCTGACAGAAGACTCGACGCATCAAGACTCTACGCAACCGTCTCGTACTTACCGAAGATCATGCGACCGGCACTGGTCTGCAACACGCTGGTCACCGCGATACGAACGTTTTGATTGACGTGGTCTCGGCCTCCTTCGACGACGATCATCGTTCCGTCGTCAAGGTATCCAACTCCCTGGCCCATCTCTTCGCCCGGCTTCACGATCCGAACATCGAGATGCTCGCCCGGCAGATAGACGGGTTTCAACGAGTTGGCAACATCGTTCAAGTTGATCACGGCTACTCCGTGAATCTTGGCGACTTTGTTGAGATTGTAGTCGCCGGTCACGACCTTGCCGCTCAAGTGCTTGGCGAGCAAGACCAACTTCATATCCACCGGCTGGCCCACCATCTCGGGAGTCTCGCGGTCGTGAATGCTAAGTTCGACGGTGCCGCAAGTCCGCAGCCGATTCAAAATATCGAGTCCGCGGCGACCGCGCGAGCGACGCATCTTGTCGCTGCTGTCGGCGATCGCTTGTAACTCGCTGAGAACGAAGCGAGGCATCACTAACATGTTATCGAAGACGCCTGTTTCGACGAGATCCGCGATGCGCCCGTCGATGACGACACTGGTGTCGAGAAGGTAAGGCTTCACACCTTTGACTTCTTTCGAAAACTCGACGTAGGGGATGATGAAGCGAAAGTCGTCGCGAGTCTGTACGAGCATGCTGATGCAGAAGTAACAGAACATGGTGCCGATGACGAGCTGTACCGAGTACATGTATTTCGTGATTTGGAATTGGGTCATCAGCGGTTCGATGATGAAGCCGACCACCAACGACAAAAACAGGCCGATCAGAATCCCAAAATAGACGCAGCTGATAATATCGATTCGCTTGCGTGGCGTGGCGGCATCAAATCCGATGAGTCCAACGGCAAGCGTGACGATCGCCACAAAGACTAACCACGGCGATTGGAATGTTGGTGCGTCCGGTCCCGGGGCATTGATAACGGCAAAGCCAACCCCGACTGCGGCGAGAAGAAAGATCCCTCGAAGAATCCAAAGTACCATAGTTCTGCTTTCTGCTCCGGCGATGCGCCTTAGTGGGAGGATAACGTAGAGGGAAGGAGCGGGATGCCACCGTCCCGCCACTCCGTATTATATTGCAATATATTACGATTCGCATTCTAGCGTTGCTCCCCCCGAGCCGACTACCCCTCGCTTCGACAATTGCCGTTTTGGCTTAGCTGAAATGCCGCTCGTATTGCTCGTTGCAAAAGCGATCCGTCATACCTGCGATATACTCCCCCACAGTTCGTGGCAGGCCAACCGATTCGCTGCGAGTTAAATAGCGTTTGGGTAGTCGTCCGGGCTCGCGCAGATAACCCGCGAAAATCTTACGAAGCCGGCTCTGTGCTTGCTCTCGAACCCGGATAATCTCTGGATGTCTGTACACGCGGTCGTAAAGGAATTTCTCCAATTCAGACTTTTGCGACGCGACCAGGTCACTTGGTTCGATGGAGATCGGCGAAAGTCGAGCCTGCTGGGCGTTTTGCAGTTCGGCGGTCGCAAGCAGCTGACCGCACTGTCGCAAAACATCACTTACTTGATAATCGATCAATTCGTGTACGAGAGTTTGGCGCAGGACGCGAGGGGACAAGTTCGAATAACGCTCGTTGACACGGCGTAGCATCTCGCGAATCAGCGAAACCTCGGCCAACTCATCCAAGGTTAACAAACCGAGTTTCACCGCATCGTCCGTGTCGTGAGCATCGTAAGTGATGCTGTCTGCTGCATCGACCAGTTGTACTTCTAGCAAGGGCTTGAGGTCTGGATTCTGTTTGTCGGCCCGAACGCCTTGGCCATCGAGGACTTCGCTCGTCAAATTCAAACCCGGAAAGCCGTGATATCGAACGTCGATTTCTTCGGCGATCGTCAAGGCATGTTCGTTGTGCGAGAAACCGCCTACATCCCGCAGGCATTCGTTTAGGGCGTCTTCGCCAGCGTGGCCGAATGGCGGATGACCGATATCGTGGAACAGCGCAAGTGCTTCGATGAGATCCTCATTCAATTGCAACGCGCGACCGATAGTCCTGGCAATCGAAGCGACTTCATGCGTGTGCGTTAACCGCGTGCGATGATAGTCCCCCATCTCACCGGTAAAGACCTGCATCTTTCCGCTCAGCCGACGGTAAGCCGAACAATGCAGAATCCGATCGCGATCGCGCTGGAAGGGCCCGCGATAAGGATGCTCGGGCTCGGCGTATTTGCGCCCTTTGGAATCGATGCTCCGCATTGCGTAGGGAGCGAGCAACACGGCCTCGCGCTCCTTGTAAGTTTGCAGTCCCGGTAACAGGATCGCATTATCCGACGACATGATTCTCTTTCTGTAGACGAACGCAAACGGTTCAAGCCTGCAAGGTTGTACCAAATTGCCTGCTTTGCTACCGTGATGGATTCGCTCCTTCCCAAAATCGTAGACCCTAGCACCTTATGTCAACAAGTCCTCACCTCGACGACCGCCCGCCGTCGCACAGCAACGAGGAAGCGTTGATCCGGATTCGGGGAGCGCGAGTTCATAACCTCAAGAATGTTAGCCTCGATATTCCTCGCGACGAACTGGTCGTACTCACCGGCCCGAGTGGATCGGGCAAGAGCAGCTTGGCGTTCGACACGTTGTTCGCAGAAGGCCAACGCCAATTCATCGAGAGCTTGTCGGTGTATGCACGCCAGTTTCTGCACCAGATGGAACGCCCCGATGTCGATCTGATCGAGGGCCTTCAGCCGACACTGTGCATCGATCAACGCCCGGGCAACCAGAATCCACGCAGCACAGTCGCGACCGTCACGGAGATTTACGATTATCTCCGCTTGATGATGGCTCGCCTCGGCACACCGCACTGTCCCGATTGTGGCGTGCCGATCCAACAGCAAACAACCGAACAGATCCAGGAACGGCTGCTCGAAATGCCGGAAGGAACGAAGGCGATGCTGCTCGCACCACTCGTGCGTGGCAGACGAGGACAGCATCAAGAAGTCTTCGCCCAGATTCGCAAGGCAGGACTAGTCCGTGCCCGAGTCGACGGAGACGTTTACGAACTTGACCAGGCTCCGGAACTCGCAGCAAGTAAGAATCACCACATCGACGCCGTCGTGGATCGCATTATCATTCGCCCTGGCATCGGCGCTCGACTTGCCGAATCGATTCAGATGGCGGTTCGACTGGGCGATGGATTGATGGCCGTCTGTTACCACAGCGGTGCAGACGAAAATAGTCGCAACGGTACGACCAACGGCTGGAAGGACGAGTTGTACAGTACGGTCTACGCCTGCCCGAACTGCAACATCAGCTTCGAGGAACTGGAACCACGCACCTTCAGCTTCAACAGCCCGTACGGTGCTTGCCCCGTATGCGACGGTCTCGGTACACGCGAGGAGTTCGATCCCGAGCTGATACTGCCAAGCAACGAAGGCTCGCGTGCTGACGACGCATTCATTCCGTGGAAAGGGCTGCCGGCTGCCGCGACGAAAAAGCTGCAATCGGAACTCGACAAGTTCTTCGAAGCGAACAAGGTCACGTGGGAGACGCCGCTCGGGGAATACTCCGAATCGGCCATGAACCACTTTCTACACGGTCAGGTTCGCCCAAAGTTTCTTGGCGCGCTGCTGATGCTCGAAAAGGAGTACGCGACGACGACGCGAAAACCTCGACTCGAACAGCTCGCCACCTTTCGCGGCAAGGTCACCTGCCGCGAGTGCAATGGTTCAAGACTTCGTCGCGAGGCTGGCGGAGTGCGCGTGGGAGGCAATACGATTCACGAAATCACGCAACTGTCAGTCGGACGTGCGAAAGAGTTTTTCGACACGCTTCAGTTTGCCTCGCGAGACCGCCCCGTCGCGGAGCCCCTGCTCACAGAGATCTGTCATCGCCTCGAATTCCTTATGAAGGTCGGAGTCGATTACCTGGGGCTCGGCCGCGCTGCGGATACGTTGAGTGGCGGCGAGTTGCAGCGCGTGCGACTCGCCACAAGTATCGGTTCAGGGTTGGTGGGCGTGTGCTACGTGCTGGACGAGCCTTCGATCGGCTTGCACCAGCGCGACAATCAACGACTGATCGATGCCATTCGAGATTTGCAGCGCCAAGGTAACACAGTCATCGTCGTCGAGCACGACGAAGCCATGATGCGCGCAGCCGATCGCTTGATCGATGTTGGCCCCGGTGCTGGTTCCGGAGGCGGTCAGATCATCGCTCAAGGTACGACAGCGGAAGTTTGTGCGAACGAAGTGTCCGTCACCGGGCGATACCTTTCAGGACTCGACAAAATCGCTGTTCCGGAGACGCGGCGCCGAGCCGCGAAATCTCGCTCGCTGGTTCTGGAAGGAGCCGAGATCAATAACTTGCGGCGTGTCGATGCGTCGTTCCCGCTAGGTTGCTTCGTCTGTGTGACCGGCGTGAGCGGTTCCGGAAAGAGTTCGCTGATCAACGAGACCCTGGCTCCCGCGCTCACACGTCGGCTGGGCGGATTGGCTCCCAAGCCAGGCCGATTCACGAGCCTGCGTGGCGTCAGCCAAATCGACAAAGTGATTCAAATCGACCAGTCACCAATCGGCCGTACACCGCGCAGCAACGCAGCAACTTACACCGGGTTGTTCGATGAGATCCGCAAGGTCTTCGCGAACACCCGCGACGCCAAGCAACGCGGTTTCCGCGCCAGTCGCTTTAGCTTCAATGCCAAGACTGGTCGTTGCGAAGAGTGCCAAGGTCACGGCGTAAAAAAGATCGAGATGAATTTCCTGCCCGATCTGTTCGTCACATGCAACGAATGCCGTGGTGCGCGATTCAACCGGCAGACGCTGCAAGTCAAATATCGCGGCAAGTCGATCGCCGACATTCTCGACATGGCGATCGGAGATGCGACTGAATTCTTCGAGAACTTCGCCGCCATTCACCGCGTGCTGCAATGCCTCGTCGACGTCGGACTCGGTTACCTGCCGCTCGGGCAACCTTCGACCACTGTTTCGGGAGGCGAGGCCCAACGCATTAAACTCGGTACGCAACTCGCACGCGTCGACACCGGCAACACGCTGTACCTGCTGGACGAACCGACGACCGGCTTGCACTTCGACGACATTCGCCGCTTGCTCGATGTACTCAGCCGTCTGGTCGATCGCGGCAATACGGTGATCGTCATCGAACACAACCTCGACGTGATCAAGTGTGCTGACTGGTTGATCGACCTAGGTCCCGAAGGTGGCGAAGGCGGCGGCCAGATCATAGCCACCGGCACACCCGAGGAAGTCGCCGCGATCGATGCAAGTCACACAGGATTGTATCTAAAACCACTGCTGAACGGGCAGGTCACGACATGAACGTCGCGATTCGCGGTTGGCTTTGTTGAAACCCGCTTCCCGAACTGGTCTAATCCCAGCCGAGCCGTAAATCTACTCATCCCTCTCACTGGATTAAACTTATGCGAACCCTTCTGTTGACGCTGACTCTCATGTTTGTGTCACACTCAATTGCTGTCGAAGAACTCACACTCTTTGTTGCCACCACGATCGCAGCCGAACCCGACAACGAAGGCTTCTCGCCGCTATTCAATGGCAAAGACCTGACGGGCTGGGTGCTGACGAACACACCACCGCAGACCTGGACCTTCCAGGATGGCATGTTGATCTGCTCGGGAAAGCCGATCGGCGAAATTCGCACCGAGCGGATGTATCAGAACTTCATCATGGAACTCGAATGGCGACACATGGTTCCGCGAGGCAATGCGGGTGTGTTTATCTGGGCTGACGATATCACGGCGCGGGGAGTGCCGTTTCATCGCGGCATCGAAGTTCAGGTGTTGGAGAACGCTTACGGCAACTCGCAGAGTCATACCACGCATGGCGACATCTTCCCGATTCACGGAGCGACGATGACTCCGGTCAATGGCCGAGGCGGCAGCCGCGCGTTTCCCACCGAGGAGCGTTCCAAGCCGAGTCCCGAATGGAATCACTACCGGATCACGTGTCAGGACGGCGAGATCTCGTTAGCGGTCAACGGCAAAGTCGTCACGCAGGGCAAGGATTGCAGCCCGCGAAAGGGATACATCTGTCTCGAGTCCGAAGGCGGGGTCGTGCATTATCGAAATGTTCGTATCAAAGAGTTGCCCGAGACGCCGGTCGACGCAGTTCATGTCGCGATCGCCAATCGCGGCTATCGATCGATCTACACAGGGCTGGATCTGACTGGATGGACCGGCGAAGAAGAAGCAGTCAACTTGTGGCACGCGAACGACTGGGTTCTGTCGTGCGACGGACCAAAGGCGAGCGGCGACGCGACGCTCTCGACGAGCGAGCAATTCAGCGAGGTCGGCTTCGTATTCGACGCGCGGATCAAGGAAGCTGGCAAGCCGCTGCAGGTTCGTCTCCACAATGCAACGATCGACACTAACGACCCGGCGATTGCGAAGCATCTGGAGAAGACGGGGAGCTGGAATCGGTTCGTGGGGACGCGAAGTGGCAACACTTTCACGTTGACCGTCA